>CAYTJW010000684.1:0-3542 GCA_964438135.1 uncultured Thermoanaerobaculia bacterium | reverse complement strand
CGCCGCCACCCCGCCCCCCGCCGGCACCGGCGCTAGCCGAGGCCGAGGGCGACGATCCCGGCCTGCGCCCAGCCCACCACCGGCGCCGGCCACACCCCCACCGCCAGCGTCACCACCGCGCACACGCCGATCATCGCCTCCACCCAGCGGTCGCGGATCATGGTGGCTCCCTACCGCTCCGCCCCCTCCTCCCGCAGGTACATCTGAACCACCAGGCGGAAGTAGTAGAACAGGCTGACCGCCGACATGACCACCGCGATCACGGTCAGGGTGACGTAGCCAGCCTGGACCGCGGACGCGAACAGGTAGAGCTTGCCCATGAAGCCGGCGGTCGGCGGGATGCCGGCCAACGCCAGCAGGAAGATCAGCATGAAGGCGGCGGCGGCCGGGTGGCGCCGGGCGAGACCGGCGTAGTCGGCGACCGTCTCGCCGGCGTAGCCCCTCGACTCGAGGAGGATGACGAAGCCGAAGGCGCCCAGGTTCATGAAGGTGTAGACCAGCATGTACATGAGCACCGACCAGGTCCCCATCGGGCTGGCCGCGACCAGGCCCATGAGGGCGTAGCCGGCGTGGGCGATGGACGAGTACGCCAGCATGCGCTTGACGTTGACTTGAGTCAGCGCGGCGGCGTTGCCGTAGACCATGGTCAGCGCCGACGCGACCCACAGGACCGAGCGCCACTGCTCGACCTGGGGCTCGAAGGCGCCGGCGAACAGGCGCAGGAACATGGCAAAGGCAGCCGCCTTGGGGCCGACCGACATGAAGGCGGTGACCGGCGTCGGCGCCCCCTCGTAGGCGTCCGGCGTCCAGACGTGGAAGGGCACCGCCGCGACCTTGAAGAGCATGCCGAAGGCCACCAGCACGATGCCGAGCATCAGCACCGGGTTGTCCTGCGGCACCCCCTCCAGCTCGGCGCGGATCGCGGTCAGCTCGAGCGAGCCGAGGACGCCGTAGACCAGGGAGATGCCGTAGAGCAGCACGGCCGAGGACAGGGCGCCGAGGACGAAGTACTTGACCGCCCCCTCGTTCGACCTCGACTCGAGCTTGAAGTAGCCGACCATGACGTAGACCGACAGCGCCATCAGCTCGAGGCCGACGTAGAGGCTGGCCAGGTTGGCGCCGGAGGCCATGACCATCATGCCGACGGTGGCGAACAGCACCAGCGCCGAGAGCTCCCCGCCGCCGTAGCCGGAGCGCTCGACGAAGCCGGCCGACATCAGGATCGCGATCGCCGAGGCGGTCAGGACCAGCAGCTTGAAGAACACGCCCATCTGGTCGACCGCCAGCATGCCGCCGAGGATCGCCTGCGGCGCGCCGTCGGGGCGCGCCACCAGCAGCACCAGGGCGGCGGTCGCGGCCAGCGCCGCCACCGACACCAGCGACAGGACGCGGCTGCCGCGCCGGCCGAGGGGCACCGCCAGCAGCAGCACCGCCAGCCCGGCGAAGGCCAGGACGATCTCGGGCACGAAGGGCACGAGCTCCGCGAGGCTCATCGCCTACTCCCCGGGGTTCGGCTGCGGGACCGCCGCCACCGCGGCGACGTGCGCCGCCGCGGCGCCGCTGTCGGGCACCGCCGCCTGCACCCGCTCGAGGACCCGGTTCACGGTCGGCTCCATGATGCGGAAGAACGGCTTGGGGTAGAGGCCGATCCAGAAGGCGATCACGATCAGCGGGATCAGCGTCCACTGCTCGCGCAGGTTGAGGTCCTTGAGGCTCCGGTTCTTCTCGTTCGACAGCTCGCCGAAGAAGACCCGCTGGTACAGCCACAGCATGTAGCCCGCGCCCAGGACGATGCCGGACGCGGCCAGCACCGCCCACACCCAGCTGTGGTGGAAGGCGCCGATCAGGATCGTGAGCTCGCCGATGAAGCCGTTGAGGGTGGGCAGGCCGATCGAGGACATGGTGATGACCATGAAGAACATCGCGTACAGGGGCATGACCTTCGCCAGGCCGCCGTACTCGGCGATCATGCGGTTGTGCCGCCGCTCGTAGACGATGCCGACCAGCAAGAAGAGGGCGCCGGTCGACACGCCGTGGTTGACCATCTGCAGGATCGAGCCCTTCAGGCCGGCCGCGTTCAGGGCGAACATGCCGAGCGTGACGAAGCCCATGTGGCTGACCGAGGAGTAGGCGATCAGCTTCTTCATGTCCTTCTGCGCCATCGACACCAGGGCGCCGTAGACGATGGCGACGATCGACAGCGCGCCGACCCACCACACCGCCTTGACCGTGGCGTCGGGCAGCAGCGGCAACGAGAAGCGGACGAAGCCGTAGGTCCCCATCTTCAGCAGCACGCCGGCCAGGATCACCGAGCCCGCGGTCGGCGCCTCGACGTGGGCGTCCGGCAGCCAGGTGTGGAACGGGAACATCGGCACCTTGATGGCGAAGCCGACGAAGAACGCCAGGAACACCCAGAGCTGCAGCTCGGGCGGGATCTGCGGCGCGATCTTGAGCAGCTCGGTGAGGTCGAAGGTCTGCCCCAGGCCCAGCCCCGGCAGGCCGACCGCCTTGAGGCCGTCGGCATGGTAGAAGTACAGCGCCAGGATGCCGACCAGCATCAGCACCGAGCCGAACAGCGTGTAGAGGAAGAACTTGATGGCAGCGTACAGCTTGCGGGGCCCGCCCCAGACGCCGATCAGGAAGTACATCGGCACCAGCATGACTTCCCAGAAGACGTAGAAGAGGATGAAGTCGAGCGAGCAGAACACCCCCAGCATGCCGGTCTGGAGGAGGAGCAGGAAGACGTAGTACTCCTTCTGCCGCTCGGTGATGGCGGTGAACGAGGAGTACACGGCGATGAAGCCGAGCAGGGTCGTGAGCAGGATGAGGAGGACCGACAGGCCGTCGACGCCGAAGAGGTACTGGACGCCGACCGACGGGATCCACTCCGCCCGGCTCGCGAACTGGAACTCGGCCCCGTCGGGCCGGTAGAGGAACCAGAGCGGCACCGACAGGAGGAAGTCCGCCCCCGCCACGACCGTGGCGAACGCCTTGATGGCGCGGGGGCTGTCCGACCTGAGGCCGAAGATGATGAGCAGCGCCCCGGCCAACGGCAGGTAGCAGATCAGGTTGAGGAGCCAGCCGTACTGAAAGTCCATCGTCGTCCCCACTCCCCGCGATCCCGCTAGAGGATGAAGTAGGCGGCCAGCAGCGCGGCCGCGCCCAGCACCATGATCGTCGCGTACCCCTGGGTGAACCCGACCTGCAGCCGCCGCGCGCGGTGGGACGCGAGGTCCCAACCGTCGCCGACGAGGTTGACGAGGCCGTCCACCACCTTCTGGTCGAACACCCCGGACAGGAAGCTGGAGCCAACGGTGACGTGCCGGCTGCCGTTGACCGCGCCGTCCACCACCCGCGAGTCGACGTCCCACAGCCAGCGCGCCAGCCTGACCGTGCCCGCGATCACCGTCGCCCGGTACAGCTCGTCCACCCAGTACTTGTTGAGCACCGCCCGGTAGGCCAGGGGGAAGCGCTCGGCCAGCCGCCGCGGCCGCTGGCCCGCCTCGGGGCCCCAGTAGAACCTCCGAGCCAACCAGATGCCG
>CAYTJW010000683.1:0-3546 GCA_964438135.1 uncultured Thermoanaerobaculia bacterium | reverse complement strand
CCGACCCGGGACCGCAACGCCGTCGGCCCGGCCGTCCCCGGCCCGCCCCGCTGATCTGACCGCGCCCGAGCCGCGGCGCGGCACGGATTGGTGACGCGAGTCACCCGCACTGCCAGCTTGCCGCGGTGTGCCGTTGACACCCCCTGCAGCGGGATGAGAATGTCTCTTGTGCCATATGGTCACTGACTCTCGCATATCGGAGGATCGGCCATGACGCGGAAGCAGATGGTCACGGTCACCGTTCTTCTCGCCCTGACCGCCGCCGGCCTCGCCGCGGCCGCCGGGGAGGCCGGCCGGGGCTGGTCCCTGGTCGGCTGGAACGACCTCGGCATGCACTGCATGGACTCCGACTACTCGCTGATGTCGATCCTGCCGCCCTACAACACCATCCACGCCCAGCTGGTGGACCCGGCCGGGCAGCTGGTGACGAGCCCGGGGGCGATCACCGTGACCTACGAGGCGGTGGCCGACCCGACCGGCTCGGTCAACACCACCTCGGTCGGCAAGACCGACTTCTGGGAGCAGGTGCTCGACCTGTTCGGGGTCAGCCTGGCGCCGGACCAGGGGCTGGCCTCCTTCGACATGCCCGGCGCCGGCAACCTGCCGCAGCCGATGGCCTGGCACGCGGACAACGACTGGTGGAGCGCGGAAGGGGTGCCCATCACCCCCTGGGACGACGCCGGCCTCAAGAACACCTACCCGCTGATGCGTCTGACGGCGCGTGACGGCTCGGGTGCGATCCTGGCCTCGACCGACATCGTCCTGCCGGTGTCGGACGAGATGGACTGCCGCGCCTGCCACGGCTCGGGCACCTCGGCCGACGCCGAGCCGACGGGAGGCTGGGCCAACGACCCCGACCCGGAGCGTGACTACCGGCTCAACCTCCTCCGCCTGCACGACCAGTATGAGGCCGGCAACCCGCTCTTCGCCGCCGCGCTCGCCGCCGCGGGATACGACCCCGCCGGCCTCTCCGCCACCGCCGTCGACGGCGGCGTGTCGGTGCTGTGCGCCCGCTGCCACCCTTCCAACGCCCTGCCCGGAACCGGCGTCGCCGGGGTGCCGGCCCTCACCCGCGCGGTGCACGGTCGCCACGGGGGCGTGCTCGACCCGGCCACCGGCACGACCCTGGGCAGCGCCACCAACCGCAGCGCCTGCTACCGGTGCCACCCAGGGGCCGCGACGCGCTGTCTGCGCGACCCGATGGGCGCCGCGGTGGCGGCCGACGGCAGTCGACCGATCCAGTGCCAGAGCTGCCACGGCGACCTGGCCCTGGTCGGTTCGGACCGCGTCGGCTGGCTCGAGGAACCGACCTGCCAGACCTGCCACACCGGCACGGCGCTGGTCAACAGCGGCGAGATCCGCTACACGACCTCCTTCACTGCACCGGGGGTGTATCGGGTCGCGGCCGACCTCACCTTTGCCACCACCCCGGACGTGCCGTCGACCGGCTTCTCCCTGTACCGTTTCTCGACCGGCCACGGCGGCCTGCTCTGCTCGGCCTGCCACGGCTCGCCGCACGCCATCCTGCCCTCGTCCCACGCCAACGACAACCTGCAGAGCATCGCCCTGCAGGGGCACCCGGGCACCCTGGCCGAGTGCGAAACCTGCCACGCCTCGCCGCTGACCTCCACCGGCGGCCCGCACGGCATGCACCCGGTCGGCCAGGGCTGGGTCGAGGACCACCCCGACGCGGGCGGCACTCTCGCCTGTCGCGCCTGCCACGGCACGGACTACCGCGGGACGGTGCTGTCCCGCTCGCTCGGCGACCGGGTCCTGACCAGCGAGCTCGGCGCCAGGACGCTGTGGCGCGGCTACCAGGTGAGCTGTCACCTGTGCCACGACGGTCCGTCGAACAGCGACCCCAGCCCCAACCGCCTGCCGGCGGTGATCAACGCCGCGGCGGGTGCGGTCGCCGCGCTCGAGACCACCTTCCCGCTCGAGGCCAGCGACGCCGACCTCGACCCGCTCACGCTGCGGGTGGTGACCCAGCCAGGGCACGGCACCGCCTGGATCACCGGCTCGACCGCCCACTACCGCGGCGACCCCGGCTTCGAGGGGGCGGACACATTCACCTTCGCCGCCTGGGACGGCAAGGCCGACTCGAACCTCGGCACGGCCAGCGTGTCGGTCGGCGCAGCGTTGTTCGCGGACGGCTTCGACGGCGGCACGGTCGCGGCCTGGTCGGTCGTCGTGCCCTGACCCGCCGCGGCGGTTCGACCCTCCCGGGCTCGACGATGGCCAGCGTCGCCCGAGCGCCCCGGGGCGACGGGAGGTCCACCACCATGACTGCCCGGACGTCCGTCGCCTCGGGTTGGCCATCCGTCGCCACCTGGTCGGCGAGACGGTCGGGTTCGGCCTCCTGCGCGGGTCGGCCGAGCTGACGGTCGAGGTGCGGGTCAGGGAACGCCCCGACGACCCCTTCCGCTTCGCCGGGGCGGTGGGCCGCGACACCAACCTGGTTCCCCAGCTCGGCGTCCTGGCCATGGACCTCGACGCCAGCCTGACCGAAGCGCTCGGCCCGCTGCGCTGCCGGGCCGGGGCGGTGGTCGCGGCCCGGGTCCTCGAGGTCCGCGCGCCCGTGGCCGACCTCGAGGTCGGCGACCTGCTGTGCGCCGTCAACGGCCGGCCGTTCGCCTCGGTCGCCGAGCTGCGCGAGCGGCTCCGCGGCACCCGTCCCGGCGACCCGCTCGTCGTCCAGGCCCAGCGTGGCGGCAGCCTGATGTACGTCGCGTTCGAGGCCCCCTGAGCTCGAGGGCTGGCCGCCGGGGCGGGGCGGGGCGATAATCCCGGCGGCGGCCGGCAGGGGCGCGGCCGCGGGACCGCGGAGGTGACGGATGCAGCTCGACGAGAGGGCGTTGTGGTCGGTGTCCTACGGCCTCTACGTGGTGACCGGGCGGGCCGGCGGCCGGGCCAACGGCCAGATCGCCAACGCCGTCTGCCAGGTCACGGCGGTGCCGCCGCGGGTGGCGGTGGCGGTCAACCACGACAACTTCACCCACGACCTGATCCGCGACGGCGGCCACTTCGCCTTCTCGGTCCTCGCCGACACCGCGCCGATGGAGCTGATCGGCCTGTTCGGCTTCAGGTCCGGCCGCGACGTCGACAAGCTGGCCGGGGTGGCGGTGCGCGAGGGCGCGCACTGCCCGCTGGTGGTCGAGCACGCCCTGTCGGTGGTGGAGGCGCGGGTCATCGCCTCGGTCGACGCCGGCACCCACACCGTGTTCGTCGGCGAGGTGGTGGGCGCCGAGGTGGTCGCCCAGGGCACCGCCCTGACCTACCTCGAGTACCACGCCCGCAAGGGCCGCGCGCCCGCGACCGCGCCCACCTACCGCGGCGCCGAGGAGGAGAAGGCCGCGGCGCCGCGCCCGGCCGGCGAGGCGGCGTCGTACACCTGCGGCGTGTGCGGCCACACCTACGTCCCGGCCGACGGCGACCCCGAGCACGGCGTCCCGGCGGGGACCCGCTTCGAGGACCTCCCCGAGGGCTGGGTCTGCCCGGTGTGCGGCGCCGGCCGGGACGCCTTCGAGCGGGACTGAGGCGGTGCGG
>CAYTJW010000682.1:0-3551 GCA_964438135.1 uncultured Thermoanaerobaculia bacterium | reverse complement strand
GAGCGCGCCGCCGCGGCCGCGGCGGCCGGCGAGTACCTGCGCAGCCACGCCATCCAGGCGCTGGCGCTGGAGACCGCCGAGGCGGCGGCCGAGTGGCTGCACCGCCGCCTGCGCGAGCTGTGGGGCTTCCCGGACCCGCCCCGCACCACCATGCGCCAGCGCTTCCGGGCCGCCTACCGCGGCCGGCGCTTCAGCTTCGGCTACCCCGCCTGCCCCGACCTCGACGACCAGGCCGGGATCTGGCGGCTGCTCGCCCCCGAGGAGATCGGCGTCGCCCTCACCGAGGGCATGATGATGGACCCGGAGGCGTCGGTGTCGGCGATCGTCTTCCACCACCCCGACGCCGAGTACTTCGCGGTGTGAGACGACGCTCCCGCGGTCGATCCCGCACCCGTACCCGCAGCCGACGTCGCGCCCCGTCTCGCGCCGCCGCGGCTCGCCCGGGTACCATGGCCGCAGGGTGACACCCGTGCTCGACCCCGCCGCCGGAGCCCGTCGTGCCCGCCCCTGACCTCGTGGGCGGCCCCGACCTCGCCCTCCTGCGCCTGGCCTGGGTCGCCCTGGCGCTGCTCTTCCTGGTCGCCGCCGCGGTCGCCTTCCGCCTCCTGCTGCCGCGGCGGCGCCAGCGGCCCCTCGCGCTGCGCGGGCTGTTGCTGGTCTCGACCCTGGGCCTGCTGTGGCTGGCGCTCGAGCTCGTCTTCGCCTTCTGCGTCCGCTCCTCCGACGGCTACGGCCACACCCTGGCGTCGCGCCTCTGGTTCGCCCGCTACTGGCGACCCGTCAACTCGCACGGCTTCCGCGACCGCGAGCACCCCGGCCTCGGCACGCGGCCGGTGCTGTTGGTGGTCGGCGACTCCTTCGCCGCCGGCCACGGCATCGCCGACGCCTCGGACCGCTTCGCCGACCTCCTCGCGGCCCGGCTCGGCGACGGCTTCGAGATGGTGCTCCTCGCCCGCAACGGCTGGGACACCCGCGCCGAGCTCGAGGCCGTGCGCGCCTTCCCCCTGGCGCCCGGGGCCGTGGTCCTGTCGTACGTCACCAACGACATCCACGGCGCCGCCC
Organism: uncultured Thermoanaerobaculia bacterium; assembly: GCA_964438135.1. GTDB lineage: Bacteria > Acidobacteriota > Thermoanaerobaculia > Thermoanaerobaculales > Sulfomarinibacteraceae > CAYTJW01. The sequence continues at coordinate 2,489 of CAYTJW010000682.1, read as the reverse complement.
ACGCCCTCGGCCGGCCGGCGCCGCCCTACGTGCGGCCGCCCCGGGGCGTGCCGGGCTGGGTCGTCGGCCACTCCTTCCTGCTCGACTGGGTCTACTGGCGGGTCCAGCGCCGCGGCGTCGGCGGCGAGTACTGGGACTACCTGGTGCGCTGCCACGCGAGCACGGCGATCTGGTACGCCCACGCCGCCGAGCTGCGCGGCTTCGTCGAGGAGGGCGCCCGCCGGCGGGCGCGGCTGGTGGTCCTGGTGTGGCCCGACCTGGGCCGGGTCGAGGCCAGCGCGGCGCTGACCTCGCGGGTGGCGGCGTTCTTCCGCGGGAGCGGCGTGGCGGTGGTGGACATGAGCGAGGTGGCCCGCGGCTGGCCGCCGGCGGAGCTGGTCGTCAACCCGTTCGACCCGCACCCCAACCGCGCCCTGCACCGCCGGGCGGCCGACCTGCTCGTTGCCGCCCTGGAGGGCTCCCCGCCGCCGCGGTGACTACGGTGCCGTCGCGGACCACGCGGCGGTGGTGCCGGTCTCGAAGCCGTCGAGGAAGACGAGCCCGGTGCGCCACACCTCGAGGCCGTCGGAGCTGGTGGTGCCGGCGTAGAGCTGGCTGCCGAGCACGGCCAGGGACAGCACGTCCTCGTTCTCGGTGTCGCCGAAGCCCGCGAGCCCGACCTGCTTCCAGAGGGTGCCGTTCTGCGACCACCACACCTCGCCGCCGCCCGAGTAGTTGTAAGTCCCCACGAACAGGGCCGAGCCGTAGACGGCCATGACGCGGGCGTGGTCGTTGTTGGCGTCGTTGTTGAAGCCCGCCTGCACGACCCGGGTCCAGTCGGTGCCGTTCGGGGTCCGCCACACCTCGCAGCCGGACAGGTTGGTGGTCGAGGCGTAGAGGTGGCCGTTGAACACGCTCAGAGCATCCACGGCGGCGTTGGACGGGTTGCCGAAGTAGGTGGTGTTGACCTGGGTCCAGGAGGTGCCGCCGCCGTAGCGCCACACCTTGCAGTCGCCGTCGCCGGCGTAGAGCGAGCCGTTGAAGGAGGCGAGGGCGAAGAGATCCTGGTCGTTGATGTTGCCGAAGCCGGTGACGTTGACCTGGGTCCAGTCGGTGCCGGTCGTGGTCCGCCACACCTGGCAGCCGTACAGGCCCTGGGCGCCGACGTAGAGGGAGCCGTCGTGCACCGTCATGGCGTAGGCGTGGTCGATGTCGCCGCTGCCGAAGCCGTTCGAGTTGACCATGGTCCAGCTGGTGCCGGTCTGAGTCCGCCACACCTCGCAACCGGCGAGGTTGCGGGTGCCGACGTAGAGGTAGCCGTTGAGCACGGCCATGGACAGGGCGTTGGTGTTGCCCGAGTCGCCGAAGCCGGCGGTGTTGGCCTGGGTCCAGGTCGTCCCGTCCGGGCTGCGCCAGACCTCGCAGTCGTCGTAGGTGCCGACGTAGAGGTGGCCGTTGAAGGCCGCCATGGACTGCGCCCGCTGGTTGTTGACGTCGCCGAAGCCGTTGCCGGCCGCCGAGCTCTCCCCGACCACCTGCTGCCAGGTCCCCTGCGCCGCCGCGCCGCTCGCCGCCAGCACGACCACCGCCGCCGCCACGATCGCCCGTCGCATGCCGACCTCCGTTGCGCTCGCTCCCGGGTCCTTCTTCGCCCCGCTGCCCACTGCCGTCCAGCCTAGCACGTCCGGTGCGCCCCCCGCCCGGGTCCGGTGACGTCAGTCGCGCGGGCCGGCGAGCGGCCCGGCGTCCGCCGGCGGGACCTGCCGCACGAAGAGGAGGCTCGCCGGCCGCACCCGGAAGCCCAGGGCGAGGTTGACGGCGAGCATCGGGTTCGACTCCTCGTTGCCGGTGCGGACGATCGGCGAGCGGCCGTCGGCGGTGCGCAGGCACCGAGCCCAGCCGAGCGACCGCACCTTGAGGGCGGTGGCGATGCCGCGGCGGCGGTGGCTGCGCCGCACGCCGGTGAAGCCGGTGTAGAGGATGGCGTCGGTGGCCTGGCTCGCCCACAGCTGGGTCATGCCGACCAGGTCGTCCCGGTCGACGGCGACGACGTGCGCCTCGGGGAGGAGGTCGGGGTTGTCACGGTACGAGCGGCGCCACTCCGCGAAGCCGGGGAACGCCCGCTCCGCCTCGCCCGGGGCGTCGGCCTGGACCTCCCGCTGCAGCGCGTGGAGGCTGGCCATGAGCGGGTCGTCGTCGCCGCGCCCATCGGCGAGGTCCCGCAGCTCGACGCCTGCGGCGGTGACCCGGCGCACGGCGGCGGCGAACCGCTCGGGCCGGAAGCTCGCCAGGTCGAGCTCCGAGATCTGGTTGCGGCCGGCGGGCGCGAACCCGCGCCGGGCGAGGAAGCGGACCGCGTCGGCGCGGTCCTCGCGGGTCTCGGCCGCGAGCGAGGTGGCCCGGCCGGCCAGCCAGGCGACGGCGCGGTCGTGGAGGGCCGAGCCGATGCCCCGGCGGCGGCGGTCGGGAAGGACGTGGACCTGGAGCTCGAGGCGGCGGGTGGACTCGGC
>CAYTJW010000681.1:0-3552 GCA_964438135.1 uncultured Thermoanaerobaculia bacterium | reverse complement strand
TGTCCGGGATCCTGGTCAGGGCGAGGCAGAGCGCGTGGCGGTGCGCCGAGCCGGGCCTCTACGCCGAGTGGTTCCCGACCGAGCTGCCGGCTGGCTCGGACCCCTCGTTTGCCAGTCCAGATCAGCACTTCGGGAGCGACGGCGAGTGGCGGACCCTGCTGTGGACGTGGCCGCCACAAGGGCAGCCGCCACCTCTCACCCGGGTCGTGCTCGGCGACGACCAGCGCGGTTGCCCGAGCGACGAGCTCGGCCCTGTACACCCCCGACGGCGCGAAGCACGCCTTCCACAGGTGCCGCACCGGTGAGCCCGACCCCGGGCCGTCGGAGACCTGCGACGACGGGACGGACGACGGCTTCTACGACACCCGGGACGGCAGCAACCTGAGGCGCGAGCACGTGGTGCAGGAGGAGCGCCGGGGCGACGAGATCACCCTGGTCAAGAACCTCTACGTGGTCCAGTTCCCGGACGGCAGCGTGGCCGAGTACGGCTACGACGCGTCCGGGGGCGGCGGCCCTGACCTCGACGCGGTGGGGGACAACGTCCTCACCAACTTCCCGGACGCCCGGGTGGTGAAGGGGCGCGACCTGGCCCGCGGCGGCGACGGCTACTACTGCCGCAAGCTGACCGACCGGTGGGGCAACAGCCTGCGGTTCGAGTACACCAGGGTGTCGTACCGGGAGCGCGTGACCGGCGCGCTGCGAGAGCAGCTCCTGCCGGACACGATCACCGAGGTTCGCGCGGGCGGCTCCGAGGGCCGGTGGGTGAGCTTCGTGAGTGAGCAGCCGGCAGAGAGCCGCCCCTACCGCCTGGCGGCGGTCGAGCTGCACGACCCGGAGAGGGTCCCTTCCCTGTTCCTGCGCTACGCGCTGGGCTACCTCGACATCGACCGGGTTCACCTGCCGGACTACGGCGGCTACGGTGTGGTCGCCCATCCCTTGAGCTACGACGGCGAGGCGTTCACCGACACGGGCTACTTCCTGTCCGGAGTCGAGGTCGACGGCCTGGCCGTCGGTTACCAGATGCGGTACTCCCTGTGCGGTCAGCCCGGCCTCCTCGGCGGCACGTGCGACTTCACGGGCATCGGGGGTCCGGCCATCGACTCGGAGGACGCCTTCCAGCCCGACGGCAGCGACTTCACCAGGCGCTACCAGGTCGGCACCCTGCGCGAGCTCGAGCTGCCGACCGGAGCGACCATCCGCTACGACTACGGGGGCTACTCCTTCCTGCACCTGAGGGCGCCCGCAGGGGTGGCGACCAACTGCGACTTCCCGACCTGTGGCGGGGGCGGACCGGAGAGCGACTGCCAGGAGTCCGAGGGCCACAGGTCCCTGGGGGTCACCTCGCGGGAGGTCGGGGACGGCGACGGCGGCCAGCTCGAGCTGACCACGTACCTGCAGGGCAACGACCACGCCGCGTGCGTGCCGCTCAGGGTGGACCTGTGGGGCGGAGAGACATGCCCGTTCGACGTGCACTCTCCCGCCGACGTGGCCTCGGTGACCACGACCACGGTCACGCGGCACGGGGTCGCCGACGGGGTCGACGCCGGCGGTGCGCTCGCTACGCGCGACGACCGCAGCGTGTACACCTTCTCGCTCGGCACGGCGGCGAGGGACGAGGACCACGACGGCCGGTACACGAGCGGCGACCGGGCGGTGTTCGCCCTGTTCGGGGCGATGGTGAAGGAGGAGCACTACCGCGGCGACGCGGCGAGCCCTGTCCGCACCGTGGTCCACTCCTACACCTCGGACGACGGGGGCCTCCAGAGCTGCGGCCCGGTTGCGGACTACGGCTTCGACACCCCGGTCGAGCGCTCGTTGAGCCAGCAGCGGCGGGCCTCGGTCACCTACGACCACGACGACGACACCGCGGTGGTGAGCGACTCAGCCTACGAGACCGACGGCTGCCTGCCGTCGGCGTGCGGCGGGCTGTTCGCCACCAACGTCACGCGGGAGCGGGCGCAGGACGTGGCGTGGGCGACGCCGTACAACGCCGGGACGCCGTTCGCGCCCCTGGCCGGGACGGTGTTCGACCGCACGGCCGAGACCAGCTACTGGCACGACGGGCTTGCGGCTGACCTGTGGCTGGTGGGCAGGCCGGAGAGCCAGCGCCTGCGCGAGGGGGGCGAGGGTGGGGCGCTGTTCAGCGAGACCAGCTTCGCCTACGGGCAGCCCGCCGGCGCGCCCGGCGCTGTCCGGGCCCTGGTGTCCACCCGGGTGCACGCGGCGCCGGGCACGACCACCGACGACGACGTGGTCACCGCGTACGACTACGCGGTCGACCCGGCCGACTCCGGGTACGGCAAGCCGCGGGTGATCCAGGTCGGGTTCGCTGCCGGGATGGGGGCCCCGGGCTGGGCCGAGCGGTCGGCCGACGACACCAGCTACCTTGCGTACGACCACGGGGTGGCGGCCGCAGCGTGGAAGGTCTGCCTCGACCAGCAGAGCGACCCGGACCACTGCCCCGGGTGGTCGACTCCTGCCGACGAGGACGGCCCGGACTTTCCCGCCGAGCTGCAGGTCTCCCGGTCGATCCGCTCCGACCTGCGCCTGCCCTCGAGCAGCGTCGACGCCAGCCTCGACGGCCTGGCACTCGTCGACTACGACGCCATCGGCCGGGTGACCTTGCTGCGGCCGACCGGGCCGGACGGCGAGCCGCCCTACTTCGCCGAGACCGGCTTCGCCTACCCCTCCACCACCCACACCGAGGTGTCGGTCGGCGGTACGCTGGTGGCGTCCTACGACTACGACGCTCTCGGCCGGCTCGAGCACGTCGAGCAGATCCTCCCCAACCCCGACGCGCCGGCCGCGCCGCTCTTTCGCCACAAGACCTTCCGTCGCGACGGGGTGGGGCAGGTGTGGCGGGAGAGCGACTGGCTGCCGGTCGAGTGCTCGGGCTCGCCGGGCGACGACCCGTCGTGCGCCGCGAGCTACGCCTCGTCGCGGACGCTGACGCCGCGGTTCGACCCCTTCGGCCGGGCCGAGCGGGTGGAGGGGTCGGACGGGTCGGTGACGACCGCGAGCTACAGCGGGGTGAGCCGGGTGGAGAGCACCCTCGCGGACCTTGGCGCCACGGCGCTGCGGCACACGGTCACCGACCTCGACGCCCGCGGCAACCCTCGGGTCGTCGCCGAGGACCGGGTGGTGGGCGGACCGGCGGTCGAGTCGGCGTACGCTTACGACCTGGCCGACCGGCTCACCCAGGTGACGGTCAGCGGCGAGCACGGCGGGGCGCCGGTCAGCCAGGCGCGGAGCTTCGCCTTCGACGCGCGCGGCTTTGCCACCGGGGAGATGAGCCCCGAGGGGGGCACGGTGGCGCACTCAGCCTGGAGCGCGACCGGGATGCCGCTCGTGAGCGCCCACCAGCCGGGCGGCGAGACCTACCGACCTCGCTCGACGCGGCCGGACGACCGGTGGCGGCGTGGGCGCGGCTCGGGCAGGGCCCGAACAAGTGCCAGGCCCGAGATAAGTGTGATAACTTCCGCCGGCGCCTGCAAGCGCCGAGCTGGAACCCGACTGGAGCTTTGAGTTGTCACACTTATCTCGGGCCTGGCG
>CAYTJW010000680.1:0-3556 GCA_964438135.1 uncultured Thermoanaerobaculia bacterium | reverse complement strand
CGGAGCACCACGGAAGGTCACAGACGTCCGTGGAAGGGCGTTTTGCAAGAGGCTCCGCTGACAGCCGAAGGCACGAAAAAGGGGGCCCCGGAGGGCCCCCAGAGGCGAAAGGGACGTGGACTAGAAGCTGAGGCGGGCGCCGAGTCGGATCGAGCGCGGCGTCTGCCAGCCGTTGGTGGTGCCGAACGAGGAGTTGGTCGGCATCCGGTCGTACATGTTCTCCGGGGTGATCGGCGGGTTGGGCAGGCCGGTCTCCCAGTTGAGGGGCTGGTAGGCCTCGTCGACCGTGTAGCGGTCGTTGACGCTGGTCTCGCCCTGCCGGTTCAGCAGGTTGAAGACGTCGACCAGGAGGTTGAGCTCGAAGTCGCCGCCGAGCTTGATCGGGTAGCCGAGGTGGAGGTCCGCCTCGTACTCGTCGGCGGTGCGGCCGAAGGCGCCGCGGTTGGACAGGAAGTACTCCCAGTTGTTGTACGCGGTCGAGTAGCCGAAGGCGGTGATCGGCGTGCCGGAGCGCCAGAAAGCGGAGGCGCCGACCGACAGGCCCCAGTCGAAGCGGTAGATGCCGTCGACCTTGAACTGCTTGCGGCGGTCACCCGACAGGTAGCCCTGGTTGTTGACCGAGAAGTCGTAGTAGTCGTAGGCCGAGTTGAGGTTCGGGTCGAGCTGGCCGGTCGAGGCCTGGAAGGTGCCGTCGTAGTTGCCGTAGAGGCGGCCGATGACGGCCGAGGCGATGAACTGGAAGTTGTTGGAGAAGCGCTTCTGCACCACCAGCTCGGTGCCCTCGTAGGTGCGCTTGCCGGCCGGCACCGCGTGCAGGTGGCAGGCGTACGGGTCGTCGGGGTCGGCGTCCGGGCAGCCGTAGCCGTAGGCGTAGCCGATGTCGTAGGTGTAGGACAGCAGGCCGGTGCCGGGGTTGCCGATGTAGTAGTGGCCGTCGGCGGTGAGGGCGTCCTCGATCACCCGGCCGAGGTCGCGGCGGATGACCTTGGCCCCCACCATGAGGTCGGTCATGACCTCGTACTCGGCGCCGAGCACGTACTCGGTGATGTACTGGCCCTTGAGGTCCGGGTCGACGGGCGAGAACTCGCCGCCGAGGATGCGCGAGGCCCGCACGCGGTTGTCGTTGGCGACGTCCTCGGGGTTGTCGGACAGGTTGTAGGAGAAGATCGAGATCTCGCCGCCGAAGGACCGGATCACGATGTCCATCGGGATGGTCTCGTAGAAGTCGCCGGCGTGGGCGTACAGCTTGGACTTGCCGTTGCCCATGAAGTCCCACACGAAGCCCAGGCGGTAGGCCCAGTTGTCGTCGATGTCGCCGCTCACGTCGCCGGCCGAGTTGAAGAGCTTCTGCCGCTCCCAGCGGACGCCGAGGTTGAAGGTCAGGCTCGAGCTCGGCTGCCAGCGGTCCTGCAGGAAGGCGGCGTAGTTCTCCGCCTTGGTGTCGATCGAGAGCGGGCTCATGACGTCGGCCAGCGTCAGCTGGGTGGCGTCGAGCCCTTCCTCGTTGAGGAAGAAACGGTGCCGGTAGTAGTAGGGCGACTCCTGGCCGGGCTCGCCGCAGTAGCGGACCGCCGGGTCGCAGGCGAAGCGGTAGATGCGCTGGCCGCTGCCGCCGTTGAAGTTCATGTTGACGACCGAGATGTCCTCGAACTCGGCGCCGATCTTGAACTCGTGCTGGCCGGCCAGCTCGTCGACGAACAGCGACGCGTCGAGGTTGTACTGGTCGCGGCCGAAGTCCTGGTCCTGGTAGAAGCCGAAGCCGGAGATCCGGTCGCCCCAGCCGCGCAGGATGGTGCCGTCGCCGAGCGGGTCGGTGAAGTCGAAGTAGCTCGGCGTCAGGGTGCCGGGGCCGGTCTGCTCGTAGGTCTCCTCGTGCGAGGAGAGGCGGGCCGACAGCACGAAGTTCTGGCCGAACACGCCGTCGTAGTTGACGGCGTAGTCGTCGCCGCCGGTGGTGACGACGCCGGTGAAGTGGTTGGGGTGGGCGGCGAGCGAGTAGTCGGCGGTCGTCGGCAGGACGCCGTCGGTCTCGGTCGGGTCGCCGAAGATGGAGGCCGACAGCGAGTGGTTGCCGGTGACGCGCCAGGTCAGCTTGGCGGCGTAGAGGTCGCTCTGCGCGGCCCGCTCGAAGGTGTCGCCCAGGGACGGCGCGCCGAACACGTACTCGCTGAAGTCCTCGAGGGTCGACAGGTCGTCGCTGTTGTCGACGTAGTCGTAAGCCGCGAAGAACCACAGCTTGTCCTTGACGAAGAAGCCGCCCAGGTCGGCGCCGTAGTCGGAGCGGGTGTAGGCGCTGCGGACGAACGAGCCGGTCAGCGCGCCGGCGGCCGCGCCGCCCTTGAGGTCGTCCTGCAGCGAGTCGTCGTCGTAGTAGCCGAAGACGTCGCCGTGGAACTCGTTGCCGCCGGACTTGGTGATCACGTTCACCAGACCGCCGGTGGAGCGACCGTGCTCGGCGTTGTAGCCGCCGGTCTTGACCTGGACCTCCTGGATGAACTCGAAGTTGAGGGTCTTGCCCTGCTGGCCGAGCTCGACGCCGGTGGTGTTGACGCCGTCGATGTAGTAGGCGTTCTCGGCGCCGGTCGAGCCGTAGAAGGTCTGGCCCGCGTCGTCGTCCTGGGCGCCGGGGGTGACGGCCGCGACCGAGGTGTAGTTGCGGCCCACCGGCAGGTCCATGAAGAAGTCGGAGCTCAGGTCGACGCCGATGGTGGTGGCGGTGGTGTCGACCAGCGGCGACTCGCTGGTGACCACGACCTCCTCGGTGAAGGCCGAGCGCAGGGTCACGTCGAGGCGCACGTCCTCGGCGATGTTGACCTGGATGTTCTCCTGCTCGACCCGCTGGTAGCCGGACAGGGCGAAGACCGCCTTGTACTGGCCGGGGGCGAGACGGACGAACCGGAAGAAGCCGTTGGTGTCGGTCACGGCGCTCTCGGCGCCGGGCATGGCCGGCGAGGTCAGGGCGATGGTCACGCCCGGCAGCGGCACGCCGCCCTCGTCGACGACGGTGCCGGCGATGCCGCCCTTGACGCCCTGGGCCAGCGCCGTGCCGGCCGCGAGCAGGCAGACTAGGGTCACAAAGACGAACTTCCTCATACTCTCCCCTCCCTGAAACTGACGTTGGTCAATGTCATCGGCAGACTGGAAGTAGCGCACACCTCGTGTTGCCCCACTCCTCCTTTCCTCGGTCTCACCGTCGCCGCAACCTCGCGGCTGCCGGCTCCGCGTGGAGCGCAGCAATATTACTGCCACTCTCGGACTCGCTGTCAAGCCGGCCCGGCCGCGCCGCGCGGCCCTCCCGTCCGGCTCGCCGTGCGCCGCGTCCGGCTCGCCGGACGGCCCGCCGGGCGACACCGTCACTCGAGCTCCACCAGCACCGCGCCCGCCTCCACCGTCGCCCCGGCAGCGCAGCCCACCCGCGCCACCCGGCCGGCGCGGCCGGCGACGAGCTCGTTCTGCATCTTCATCGCTTCCAGCACCACCAGCGGCTGGCCGGCCTCGACCTGGTCGCCCGGCGCGACCCGCACCGCCACCACCCGGCCCGGGATCGGCGCCTCCA
>CAYTJW010000679.1:0-3557 GCA_964438135.1 uncultured Thermoanaerobaculia bacterium | reverse complement strand
GGACCGACACCTTGCCGCCGGCCTGCCACTCCCCGAGCCCGGCGCGGGTCCTGCTCCGCACCTCGAGCCGGCGGTAGCCATACGGGGCGATGACCTCGCCCGCCTGCAGGAGAGCCGCCTCTCTGCCACGGACGTCGAGCTTCGCCCAGGCGCCTTCGGCCACGACCACGATCACCTCGGGCGGCCGGCACGCAACCACGTCGACGCCCGGGATGCAGCGCAGCTCCCCGGCCGTCACCGCGGGCAGGTCCCGCTCGCGGTTGAGCCACAGATTGCCGAGCACCGCCACCAGCACCGCGAGCAGGACCACCGCCACGATCACGGTCGTGCGCCGGCGGTTGGGGCTCGGACCTTTGGCGGGGCGCCTCCCCTCCCCGGGGCTGCTCTCCTCGTGCTGCCGGTGCGGCGGCGCGCCGACCATCCGCTGCAGGCGCTGCATGTTGGCGGTGACCCGGCTGCGGTACTCGGACAGCTTCTTGGCCGGCTCGACCCGGCCCCCGGTCATCAGGGCACTGACCTCGGCCTGCATGGCGTGGGTCACCCGGTGGCCGATGTCGATGTCGAGCCGCAGCCGGGCCGCGGTCGCCTCCAGCCTGTCGCCCTCGGCGCAGGCGTGCTCGTGCTCGTCCGCCATCATCTTCGCCGTGAGGGCGAGGGCATCCGCGGCCAGGAGGAGATAGCGGGCCATCGACTCCGAGGCCCCGCCGGCGGTGGCCTTGAGCATGAGCTCGACCTCGGCCGGGGTGAGGTCGAGGTGGCCCTCGCCGATCGGGATCGCCACCGGCTTGTCCGCCCTGGGCAGACGGCGCAGCAGGGCGGCGATCTCGTTGCTGGCAGAGAGGAGCTCGACGCGCCACCCATCCCGGTGGGGATTCTCCTGGGTCATCGCCAGTCCTCCAATCGCAGTCGAGCGCCGCGGTCGTCACCGGCTGGTCCGGGCTGCGCCGCGGCCACGTCGCGTGTCTTGTCCCGGCCGGAGTATACCGCAACCCGAGCGCAGGACAGCGCTCGCAGCTGAGACCGCCGCGGACGGGACAGGCTCAGGGAAGAGGGGTCGGCCGCTCGCACCGTGCGGCTCCCTTCCCTGGCCGAGGCGCGGAGCGGGCCGCGGGCGACCGGCACGGCGGGCGCCGCCGGCAGGTCGCGCGCGCGCCCTGTGCCCGGTCGAGCCGAGGCTTCGCCAGCATCGGCGGCGCGAATCCGGTATCATGGTTCCGCGAACGCGCCGGAGGTGTCGTCGTGGCTGCTGTCAAGTCGATCGTCCGAACGGGTGCGGTCCTGGGGCTGACGCTCGCCACCCTGTCCTGCGGCGGCAAGCCGACCGTCGGCGTCCTCCTGCCCACCAGCGGCAGGGCCGCGTCCTACGGTCAGTCCATGCGCAAGGCCATCGAGCTCGCGTTCGAGGACGCCCGGGCGGACGGCTCCATGCGCAAGCCGTTCGAGGTCGCCTGGGCCGACTCCGCGTCGGAGCCGGCCACGGCCGCCCAGGAGCTCCGGCGCCTGGTCCGCAAGGACGGGGCGCGGCTGGTCATCGCCGGCGTCACCAGCGGCGAGGCCAAGGAGCTGCTGCCGGTGCTCGACCAGCTCGACACGATCTGCATCTCCCCCTCGGCGTCGGCGCCGATCCTGACCCAGAAGAGCCAGCTGTTCTTCCGGCTGTTCTCGTCTGACGAGCTGGAGGGACGGCGCGCCGGACGGTTCGTGATCGAGGACCAGCGCAAGCGGTCGGTCCTCATCTTCGCCGGCGAGACCGAGCACGCCCGCGGCATCGAGCCCCCGTTCCGGCAGACCTTCGAGCAGAACATGGGCGGCAAGGTGGTGGGCAAGGTGGACATCGCCTCGGCCAGCTGGGAGAGGGAGTCCGCCGACCTGCTCGCGGCCCACAACCCGGATGCGGTGTACATCATCGGCTACGCCACCGAGACCCTGCAGGTCCTCCGCCACCTCCGCTCCCACCAGTACCAGGGCTTGATCGTCGTGACGTCGGCGTTCTACAGCGGCGAGGCGATCGCTCAGGAGCCGGCCCTGGTCGAGGGCGTCTTCTTCCCGCAGCCGGCCTTCGACACCCAGGACGAAAGGCCCCTGGTCGGGCGCTTCGTCAAGAGCTACCGCACCGCCAGCGGTCGCGACCCCGACATCTACGCCGCCCATGCCTACGACGCGGGGCGGTTGGTGGTGTTCGCCCTGGCCAACACCGCGTCGTTGCAGACCACCGAGCTCAAGAAGACCCTCCTGTTCAACCTCGGCGAGTTCCCCGGCGTCACCGGCATCATCCAGTTCAACGAGCAGGGCGACGTCCGCCACAACCCGGTGATGTTCGTCATCAAGGACGGCCAGGTCCGCAACTTCGAGCGCGAGCGGGCGCGCATCCTGCGCGAGATCGGCCAGGCCTTCGGCCGCTAGGGTCCTGGGCCCGTGGGTCCCTCAGGCGCGAGTCAGAGTGCGACAGGGCGTCGGGCGCGAGGCCGATGGGCGGGGGAACCCAGCCGTGGGCTCTGAGCCCGCGCCCCCGGGACGCGGCGGCGAACCCGACGCCCCCACAGGCCTCGACCGGCCGGGGGGACCTCGCTAGTGCGCGTCCTGCTCGAGTCGGTCGGCTGCCGGCTCAACGCCGGTGAGCTGCAGGCGTTGGCCCTCCGCCTCGAGGAGATGGGGCACGAGGTCGTTGGTGGCGGCGGCCCTGTCGAGCTCTGCGTGGTCAACACCTGCGCCGTGACGGGCACTGCCTGCCAGAAGTCCCGCCAGGCGGTGCGCCGACTCGGCCGCCGGCACCCGGGGGCGGTCGTGGTCGCCACCGGTTGCCTGGCCGAGCTCGCCGGGGCGGCGCTCGGCTCGGCCGGCGCCCGTCTGGTGGTCGGCAACCGCGCCACGGACCGCCTCGACGAGGTCCTCACCGAGGCGGGGCTCCTCTCGCCCCCGGCGCGGACGGCCGCCGTCGCCCGGCCGGCGCCGGGCCGGACGCGGGCCTTCGTCAAGGTCCAGGACGGCTGCGACAACCGCTGCGCCTACTGCGTGATCCGGCTGGCGCGGGGGCCGGCGCGCAGCCTGCCGCCGGAGCGGGTCGTGGCCACCGTCCGGCGCCGCCTGGAGCTCGGCTGCCGCGAGGTGGTGCTGGCCGGCGTCAACCTCGGCTGCTGGGGCCGAGACCTCGCTTCAGCAGGCGGGCTGGCCGCTCTCGTGCGGCGCATCCTGGCCGAGGCTCCCCCCGAGCGCCTGCGCCTGTCCTCGGTCGAGCCCTGGGAGGTCACGCCGGAGCTCCTCGCCGCCTTCGCCGACCCGCGCCTCCTCCCCCACCTCCACCTGCCGCTCCAGAGCGGCTGCGACGCCACCCTCGAGCGCATGGAGCGCCGTGCCTCGCTGGCCGCGTACACGGCCACGGTCGACGCGGCCCGGGCCGCCGCGCCCGGCATCGCCATCTCCACCGACGTCATGGTCGGCTTCCCGGGCGAGACCGAGCAGGAGGCCGCCGCGACCCTGGCGGCGGTCGAGCGCCTGGCCTTCGCCCGGGTGCACGTGTTCCGCTTCTCGCCCCGGCCCGGCACGGCCGCGGCCGTCAT
>CAYTJW010000678.1:0-3562 GCA_964438135.1 uncultured Thermoanaerobaculia bacterium | reverse complement strand
GGTGCCGCGCTCGACCCTGGCCGAGAAGCTGCGCGCTCGCGACTTCGTCCGCCTGGTCCAGCTCGACCCGCCCAAGGGCACCAACGCCGAGGCGGTGCTGGAGGCGGCCGGCCGGCTGGCGGCGAGCGGCCTGGTCGACGCGGTCGACGTCAACTCCAACCCGCTCGCCCGGCTGCGCATGGACTCGCTGTGGCTGGCGGCGGAGATGCAGGCCCGCACCGGCATGGAGTGCGTGCCCCACGTCACCCCCCGCGACGCCAGCCTGATGGGCCTCCAGTCGCAGCTGCTCGGCGCCTGGCTCAAGGGGGTGCGCAACCTGCTGGCGATCACCGGCGACCCCTCCCAGCTCGGCGACTACCCGGGCGTGCACGACGTCAACCACGTCAACATCTACGAGCTGGTGCGCTCGGTCTCGCGCATGGCCGAAGGGTTCGACTGCGCCGGCAACCCGATCGGCGACCCGCCCGCCTTCCTGCTCGGGGTGGCGGTCGACCCGGGCGCCGCCGACCCGGCCCACGAGCTCGACCGGCTCAAGCGCAAGGTCGACGCCGGCGCCCACTTCGCCATGAGCCAGGTGTTCTTCGACTGGGCGCCGTTCGAGCGCCTGCTGGAGCTGGCCGGCGGCCGCCTGCCGGTGCCGACGCTGGTCGCGGTGTGGCCGCTCCGGTCGCACCGGCTGGCGCTGCGCCTGCACCACGAGGTGCCCGGCATCACCGTGCCGGACGGGTTGCTCGAGGCCCTGGAGCGGGCCGGGCCGGAGGCGGCGCGGGTCGGCCTCGAGCACGCCGCGCGCATGCTCGAGCAGGCCCCGGAGTTCGCCGCGGGGGTCTACGTGGTGGCGCCGTTCAAGCGCCCGGACGAGGTCGTGCCGCTGCTCCAGGCGGCCGCCCGGTCGCGGCCGGCGGCGGCCGGGGAGGGGTCGTGAGCGACCCGAATGACCGCGGGCCCGAGCTGCGCGCCCTGCTCGCCGAGCGGGTGCTGGTGCTGGACGGCGCCATGGGCACCATGCTGCAGGCGCGCGGCCTCGCCGCCGCCGACTTCGGCGGCGAGGCCTACGAGGGCTGCAACGAGCACCTGGTGCTGTCGCGGCCGGACGTGGTGCTCGACGTGCACCGCGCCTACCTGGCGGCCGGCGCCGACGTCATCGAGACCGACACCTTCGGCGCGACCCGGGTGGTCCTCGCCGAGTACGGCCTCGAGGGCCAGGTGGCGGCGATCAACCGCCGCGCCGCCGAGCTGGCGCGGCAGGCGGTGGCCGAGGTCGCGGGCGGGCGGCCGCGCTTCGTGGCCGGCTCGATCGGGCCGACCACCCGCGCCCTCTCCCTGACCGGCGGCCTGCGCTTCGAGGAGCTGGTCGCGGCCTACGCCGAGCAGGCTGCGGGCCTGCTCGCGGGCGGGGTCGACCTGCTCCTGGTCGAGACCTGCCAGGACACCCTCAACGCCAAGGCGGCGGTGGTCGGCGTCGACCGGGCGCTCGCGGCGGCCGGGGCGCGGCGGCCGCTGGTGGTGTCCGGCACGGTCGAGGCCTCCGGCACCATGCTCGCCGGCCAGGCCGCGGACGCCTTCGTGGTGTCGCTCGCCCACCTCGACCTGCTCGCCGTCGGCCTCAACTGCGCGGTCGGCCCGGAGCTGATGAGCGACAGCCTGCGCACGGTCCACGAGCTGGCGCCCTGGGCGGTGTGCTGCTACCCCAACGCCGGCCTGCCCGACGAGCGCGGCCGCTACCTCGAGACCCCCGAGCGGTTCGCGGCCGCCCTCGAGCGCTTCGTCGCCAACGGCTGGGTCAACCTGGTCGGCGGCTGCTGCGGCACGACCGACCGGCACGTCGCGGCGGTGGCGGCGATGGTCGAGGGGCGGCGACCGCGGCCGCTGCCCCGGCGCGGGGAGCGGCCGACCCGGGTCTTCTTCTCCGGCGTCGAGGCGGTCGAGCTCGAGGTCGACAACCGCCCCCTGCTGGTCGGCGAGCGGACCAACGTCATCGGCTCGCGCCGCTTCGCCTCCCTGGTCGCCGCCGGCCGCCTCGACGACGCGGTCGAGGTGGCCCGTGCCCAGGTGCGGGGGGGCGCCCAGGTGCTCGACGTCTGCCTGCAGTCGACCGAGCGCGACGAGGTCCGGGACGTGAGCGCCTTCTTCGAGCGTCTCGGGCGGGCGGTGAAGGTGCCGCTGATGGTCGACTCGACCGACCCGCGCGCGGTCGAGGCGGCCCTGTCCCGCTGCCAGGGCCGCTCGATCGTCAACTCCGTCAACCTCGAGGACGGCGAGCGCCGCTTCGCCGAGGTCGCGCCGCTCGCACGCCGCTTCGGCGCGGTGGTGGTGGTCGGCTGCATCGACGACCACCCGGTCCAGGCGCAGGCCTTCACCCGCGAGCGCAAGCTCGAGGTGGCGCTGCGCAGTCGCGAGCTCCTGACCCGGAAGTACGGCCTGGCCGACGCGGACCTGATCGTCGACCCGCTGGTGTTCCCGGTGGCCTCCGGCGACGAGGCCTACGTCGGCTCGGGGGTGGAGACCCTGGAGGGGCTGCGGCTGGTCAAGGAGGCGCTGCCCGGCTGCGCCACCCTGCTCGGCGTCTCCAACGTCTCCTTCGGCCTGCCTCAGGCGGCGCGCGAGGTGGTCAACTCGGTCTTCCTCTACCTGGCGACGAAGGCCGGCCTCGACCTCGCCATCGTCAACACCGAGCGGCTCGAGCGCTACGCCTCGATCCCGGCCGGGGACCGGGAGATGGCCGAGGACCTGCTCCTCAACCGGCCGCCGCGGTCCGTGCCGGCCGACCACCCCGACCGCGAGCTGCTGGCGTCGGCGCCGGCCGACTGGCGGGCGCAGAGCGCGGCGCAGCGGGTGGCCGTCAACCGCTTCCACGTCGCCCGCGTGGCGGAGCGGTTCCGCGGCGTGACCGCGGCTCGCCGCGGGAGCCGGCGGGACCTGCCGCTCGACCAGCGCCTGGCGCGAGCGGTGGTGGAGGGCAGCCGCGAGGGGCTGGTCGAGGACCTCGAGGAGGCCCTGGCCGGGGGGCGCTCGCCGCTCGAGATCGTCAACGGCCCGCTCCTCGACGGCATGGCCGAGGTGGGACGGTTGTTCGCGGCCAACCAACTGATCGTCGCCGAGGTGCTGCAGTCGGCCGAGGTGATGAAGGCGGCGGTGGCCCACCTCGAGCCGCGCATGGCGGCGGGGGAGAGCGCCCGGCGCGGCACCCTGGTGCTGGCCACGGTCAAGGGCGACGTCCACGACATCGGCAAGAACCTGGTCGAGATCATCCTCGCCAACAACGGCTTCCGGGTCGTCAACCTGGGGATCAAGGTGCCGCCCGAGGTGATCATCGCGGCGGTGCGGGAGCACCGGCCGGACGCCGTCGGCCTGTCCGGGCTGCTGGTCAAGTCGGCGCAGCAGATGGCGGTCACGGCCGAGGACCTGCGCTCATCCGGGGTCGACGTGCCGATCCTGGTCGGCGGCGCGGCCCTGTCGGCCGGCTTCGCCCGCCGCTCGATCGCCCCGGCCTACGGCGGCCCGGTGGTCTACTGCGCCGACGCCATGGCCGGCCTGGCGGCGATGCGGGCGGTGGTCGAGG
>CAYTJW010000677.1:0-3562 GCA_964438135.1 uncultured Thermoanaerobaculia bacterium | reverse complement strand
CCCCAGGCGGGCGCGCGACCCGGAGGGGCGCCCGCCCCGGCGCCGGTCGAGCTGTTCCTGGTCTCCGACCTGTCCCGCTTCCCGCGCGGCACGCCGGAGCTCAAGGCGCAGTGGGCGGCCATCGACGCCGGCTGCGTGTCGCAGAACATCTCCCTGTTCTGCGCCGCCACCGGGCTCGCCACCCGCCCCCGCGCCAGCATGGACGCGGAGGCGGTGCAGGGCCTGCTCGGCCTCACCCCGACCCAGGTGCCGATCCTCAACCACCCGGTGGGCTACGCCAAGGGACCCTGAGCTCGGCCCCCGGGCGTCCGCCTCACGGGGCCTGGCTCGACCAGGCCGAGGTGTCGCCGAGCTCGAAGCCGCTGGCGTGCAGCCACCCGGAGCAGTTCCGGTTGTCCACCTCAACCGCCCCACGGGCGTGGCTGTAGTCGCCGAAGGAGCCCTGCTGCACCCCCATCCAGGTCTGGTACAGGTCCATCTCGTCGGTGTTGGAGGGCGGCCACAGGAACAGGACCCAGCCCGAGGTGTCCGGCACCGACAGCTGGTCGACCCGCACCTCCTGGGTCACCAGCGGGAACAGGTTCGGCTCGACCCCGCCGCTGACCACGTTCTCGTCGTCGTCCCAGGCATAGTAGGTGTAGGCGCGGCAGTCCTGGGCCCAGACCTCGGACAGGAAGTAGACGTTGGCCAGGTTCCAGCGGTCGACGGTCTGCCCGGTCACGACCCAGTCCGCGGCCAGGTCCGGCGGCGTCGTCGGCGCCTTCCACAGCCGGATGCGGGTGAACAGGTCGGCGCCGTCGTCCCGGTAGCGCAGCGCCCAGGCGGTGGGCAGGGGCTCGCGCAGGTCGGACAGCCCGTGGGGCGCGGCGTGGCGGTGGTAGAAGGTCTGGCGCTGGCCGGAGGCCGGGTTGCGGACCGCCGCCGCCGAGGTCCCGTCGCCGTACGAGGGGTCGGCCTCGAGGTGCACCGCGGCGAGGCCTTCGGAGTACCTCACGGTGTTGTTGACGAGGAACATCTCGCCACGGAGCACGTTGGCGGCCAGCCGCTGCGCCCCGTACGGGTCGAAGGTCGGGTTCTCGGTCGGCCCGTCCCGCCAGTAGGTGGCGTCGTCCACCCCCGGCAGCAGCTGGCAGCAGGTCCAGACCACGTCGGCGGTGAGGTACATCCAGGTCGGGTCGGCGGTCGTGCGGCCCTCGAACCAGTCGTCGAGCTGGTAGGGGTTGGCGCCGTCGCAGTCGTCGTGGGCGCGGCCGACGATCTGAGAGTACTGGAGAATGGCCCGGATCTGCTCGAGGAAGGCCTGCGGGATCGTGTTGTAGTCGGGGTAGCTCGGCCAGGTGGAGCGACACCGCGACTGGAGGGTGTTGGTCCCCTGCGGGTCGACCAGGTCCGGGGTGCCGTCCACCGGCCCGGCCTCGGCGACCCCGCCGCTGACGATCAGCGGGCCCGACGTGCCGGAGTCGGGGAGCTCCCCGAAGAAGAGGACATCCCTGATGTTGAGCGACATGGCGTCGTAGCCGGAGAGCACGACCGTGAACGCCAGCACCGGCACGCCCACGTCGGACCACAGGGTCAGGCGCACGATCTGGGCGTCGGGGCCGACGTTGTTGATGTGCATCAGGGTCGTAGTGCCGCTGATGGGGTTCTCGTACTCGAAGGCCACGAACGGGAACAGGAGGGTCGCCGCCGGCACGTCGTCGAGGGCGCAGTAGGTGGCACCGGCCACGCCTGCGCCGAGCAGCGCCAGGCACAGGAACGCAGCGAGCACGGCCCGGCTCATCGCCCACCCCCTTTCGCCAGCCCGCCGGGCTGGTCGCCGCAGTTGAAGCTCCTCACCGCCACGCCGGGGGTCACCATCGAGTACGTGCCCCAGGCGTCGTAGCGCACCTCCATCCAGGTCTGGTAGAGGTCCCCCTCGGTGGTGTTCGAGCGCGGCCACAGGAAGAGCATCCAACCTTCCTGGTCCACGAGGGCGAACTGGTCGGCCGGGACCTCCTGCGTGACCAGCGGCAGCAGGTTGGGCTCGATCCCGCCCGCCGCCACGTTCTCGTCCTCGTCCCACGAGTAGTACGTGTAGGCACGGCAGTCGAGGGCCGAGGCCTGGTCGCCGAAGCCCAGGTCGGGCGCGACCCACGGCGCCTGCTGCTGGCCGTAGATGTCCCAGGGGAGCTCGAGGTCCGGGGAGCTCGACGGCGCCTTCCAGACCCTGAACCGGGTCGAGTAGTTGCCTCCATCGTCGTGCAGGTACCTGACCGACCAGACCGTCGGCAGGGGCTCCCTGAGGTCGGACGTGCCGCCCGCCACCGAGTGCTGGTGGTAGAAGGACTGCGGCCGGCCGCTGAGGGGGTTGCGCACCGACGTCCCGACCCAGGTGTCGCCCAGCGAACGGCTGGCCTCGAGGTGGACCGCGGCCGAGCTCTCGGCGTACCGCAGCTCCTCGTTGACCCACACCACGTCGCCGACCAGGACGTTGTCCGTCATCCGCTGGGCGCCGTACGGGTCGAAGGTCGGGTTGTTGGTCGGCCCGTCCTGCCAGTAGATCGCCGCGTCCTCGACCGGCGTCAGGTGGCAGCAGGTCCAGACCACGTCGGCGGTGACGTACATCCAGGTCGGGTCGGCGGTGGTGCGGCCCTCGAACCAGTCCCCCACCGTGTAGAGCGTGGGGTCGACGCAGTCCTCGTGTCCCCGGGTCACGGTCTGCGACTGCTGCAGCATGTCCTTGAGGAGGAGCAGGGTCACCGCCGGGATGGGCGGGTAGTCCGGGTAGGCGACGGACGAGGACGGGCAGCGCTGGGCCAGGGACGCCGTGCTGGCGGGCGCCGGCAGGTCCTCCGGGGCGTCCACCGGCCCTGCCTCGCTGACCCCGCCCGCGACCACCAGGTCACCGGCGGTGCCGGTGCTGGGGAGGACGCCGTAGTAGAGGACGTCCCTCACGTCGATGGTCTGCGAGTCGTAGCCGGAGAGCACCACGTTGAGAGCCAGCACCGGCGCACCCGCGTCCGACCACAGGACGACGTGGACGACCTGGGCCGCCGCCCCGGTGTTGGTGATGGACAGGACCGTGGTCTGGCCGCTGACCGGGCTGTTGTAGTCGAAGACCACGAACGGGAACAGCAGGCTCGCGGCCGGCACCGTGTCGAGGGCGCACATCGTCGCGGCAGCCGGCGCTGCCGCAGCGAGGGCGAGGACGAGGACGCGCGCACCCAACCGTGCTGACATGCTCGGGCCCCCCCTTCCGCCGCGCCGGTGGCTCTGCCCCAGCGCGACATCACCGGATCGAGACGATCGGCTCGCACAGCATGGCCCGCGGGCTCCCCGCCGCTACCGCCGCTCTCTCTTCGTGGTCGTCGAAGGCGACGACGTCGCCGGCGGGGGCGTGGCCGCCGGGGCGGAGCCGCTGGCCCGGGTCGTGGCGCGCGAGGTCTTCACCTTCGGTGCGGGCGGGGTCGAGCGGGCAGCCGGAGCGCTGCGGTAGGTCTGCGTCCGCTCCTGACCGCGCTGGCGGGCGGCGTAGTCGCGCTCGACCGTGCTCGGCGCGGCCGACGGTGACCGCGGCGAGCTC
>CAYTJW010000676.1:0-3562 GCA_964438135.1 uncultured Thermoanaerobaculia bacterium | reverse complement strand
CGTCGAGGCCGTCGATGCGGACCCCGGTCGACTCGGCGAGGGCGGCCGCCCACGGCAGGGCCGCCAGGTCCGCCGGGTAGTGGAGGAGACGCAGACCGGCCAGCGCGGCGGCGCTGGCACCGAGGAGCGCGACCAGGTCGCCGAGGGCCGAGGCGAGGAGCAGGAGCGCGCCGGGAGGGTCGGCGCGGGGGGCAGGCGGGAGGGGCGAGAGGTCCTCGCCCGGGGCCGCGCTCAGGCGGTCCCAGTCGTCGGCAGGGTCGGGCGCGGTCATCGCGGCGACAGGCTCTTGATGAAGGTGTTGAGCTGCAGGTCGACCGGGCGGGTCTTGTACTTCTCGGTGAAGCGGAGGACCCGCACCGCCTCGTCGTCGTCGGGGCGCAGCTGGATGAGCCGGATCAGGTAGCCCTCGGCGGACGTCAGGTTGTAGGCGCGGAGCTCGAGGACCGCCGCGTTGAACAGGTAGCGGGTCAGCTCGCTGGTGACCTCGGCGTCGTTGGGCGAGCGGTCGAGGAGGTCCTCGGCGATGCCCACGGCGGCGCGGAAGTCCCCCTTCTGGGCGGCGGCGTAGAGGGGGGCGACGAGCGGTTGCTGCTGCAGGATGGCGTCCCGCAGAGACAGCAGCTGCGCGCTCTGCGGCTGGCCCTGCAGTCCCAGCTGGACGCGGCTGTAGGCGGACAGGAGGCGACCCTGCGCCAGCAGCTCCTCGGCGATGCCGAGGGACTCCGGCACGGGGGTGGGGGTGGGGGGAGTGAGCGCCCGCTGGTACTCGTCGAGCCGGCGTTCGATCCGCTGCCGGTCGAGGTCGGACGGGGGCAGGTTCTGGAGCAGCTCCTGGTAGAGGTGGACTGCCTCCTCGACGCGGCCCTGGGCGAACAGGGTCTCCCCCTGGGCGAGAACCCGGTTGACGGTCGCGGCGTCACCGTCCGAGCCCGGCGACAGGATCTTGCTACCGAAGTAGGCCCCCAGGAGAATGACCACCAGGCCGGCGACGCTGAGGGCGATGGGCAGCCACGGCAGCTGCCGGCGGCGGGGCTCGGCGGCTGGCAGCGCGGCCGGGGCCGCCGCAGGCACGGTAGCCGAGACGTCGTCGAACAGGTCCTCGTCGAGATCCGGCAGGGCCGCCGGGGGCGGGCCGGCGGCGGTCGCCGGGGCTGGACCGGGAGCAGCGGCCGGCCCCGCCGAGGCTCTCAGCTTCTCCTTCAGCTCGACCGCCTCGATGTGGGCGGGGGACAGGGAAAGCACCTGGTCGACGAGCTCCAGGGCGCGGTCGACGTCGCCCGCGAGGGCCGCGTCCTGGGCTTCGTAGAAGAGGTGCTCGACCTTGCGCTCGACCTCCTCGCAGCGGCGGTGGGCCTCGTCGATGCGACGGGACGCCTCGTCGTGGCCCGGGTCGACGAGGTGAATGCGCGACCAGATGTCGATCGCGTCGCGGTAGTCGCCGCGGTCGAACGCGGCCGTTCCCTGCGCCAGGAGCTGCCGCACCCGCTCGGCGTCCTCGGGCCGTGCGGCCGTCGGCTGTGGCTCCGGCTCGCTTGGCGCCCAGGACGAGCTGTCGGCCGAGAACAGGTCGGACAGGTCACCGTCAGTCGCGGGCGACGGGCCGGGCGAGGCCTCGAGCTCGCCGTCACCGAAGGCGAACTCGTGGAATCCCTCCTCGCGCGCCCCCTCCGGCGGCGCCGCGGGAGGGGCGGTCTCGTCCGGGCCGAACGAGAAGTCGCCCAGCGACTCGGCCGACCACGGCTGGCCCTGCCCGGCAGCGGGCGGGGGCGCCGGCGTCTCCGGCTGCTCGAACAGCTGCGGGGTGGGTGCCGAGAGGTCGTCGAAGACCGGCGGTTGAGGGCTGCTGCCGAACGAGAACCCGAGGCCGTCGGCCGGGGCGGCCGTGGGGAGCTCCCGCGCCGGCTGGGGCTGCGGCGGGGCCTCGGGCTCGAGGGGCGCGAAGGAGACGGCGAACTCGTCGTCGGTCAGCGGCGCGGCGGCCGCGGGTGGTGGCAGGGTCTCCGGCCGGGCGCCGGAGACGACCTGGATCTCCTGCAGGGTGGCGCTGATGCCCCGGTGGTGCGGGTCGAGCGCCTGCGCCATCATCACGAAGTTGGCCGCCTCCTGCGGGTCGCCGCGGTCGAGCGCCTCGCGGGCCTGGGTCAAGAACTGACCCACCTGGGTCTCGACCTTGAGCGCCTCCTGGATCTGGGCCAGGAGCTGCCGGGCCTCCTGGTGACCGGGCAGCTCGAGCAGCACCTTCTCGACCTTCTCCCTGGCGTCCAGGAAGTTGCGCTGGTTGAAGTCGTCCACCGCCTCGACCAGCATCTCGTTGATCAGGTCGGTCGTGGGGGCCTTGAGCTGGGACACGACCTCCGACAGGTCGATCTCGGCGGCGCCCGAGGCGAGCTGCCGCTGCAGGTTGACCGCCGGGGCAAAGGCAGGGTCGAGGCGGAGGACGAACTCGAGGCCGATCAGGGCCTCCTCGCGTTGGCCTTCCTGGAGCTTGGCCACGACTTGGCGGAAGGCGCTCATGACCCGTTCCTGGGCGTCTGCCGACAGCTCTGGATTGCCTGGATACAGCATCGAAAGGGATTCTAGCAGCACCTGACGACGGCGGTCAACGAAGGCCGCCGGGCCGCACCGGAGGCCCGGTGGGACCCCTGGCGACGGGCAGCCGGTGCTTGACAGGGTGGTGCGGCTCGGATAGTGTCTCCTGTCCCTGGTCAGGGACATCCCTCGTCAGGGACAGGCCAGGTCGGGCCGGGCCGCCTCAGGCCCCGGGCCGGGGAGTGGGAGTCGCATGAAACGTACCTTTCAACCGCACAGCAGGCGCCGCAAGAAGACCCACGGGTTCCGGGTCCGGATGCGCACCCGGGGGGGGCGGAAGGTCCTCAGCGCACGGCGGCGGAAGGGCCGCAAGCGGATTGCCATCTGAGGCGCCTGTCGTTGCCGAAAGCGGTGCGCCTGACGAGGAGGAGCGAGTTTCGCGCCGTCTACGAGGAGGGTGTCAGTGCCCGTGCCCGGCACGTGGCGGTGTTCGCCCTCGTCCGCGGCGAGGGGCCCGCGCGCTGCGGCGTGACGGCCTCGCGGCGGGTCGGCAACGCCGTCCGCCGGGCGAGGTGCCGCCGCCGGCTGCGGGAGCTGTTCCGCCTCCATCGCCACGAGCTCGAGGGCTTCGCGGCCGACCTGGTGCTGAACGCGCGGGTCGGCTGCGCTGATGCCGCGTGGAGCGAGCTCGAGGTGGAGGTCCTGCGGTGCCTGGAGACCGTTCGCTCGCGGCTCGCTGCGTCCTGTGGCTGCTCGCGGCCTACAAGCGGTGGCTCTCGCCGCTGCTGCCGCCAGCCTGCCGCTTCCAGCCCACATGCTCCGTGTACGCCGCCGAGGCGGTCGCCCGCTACGGGGTGATGCGGGGAGGCTGGTTGGGGCTGCGCCGGTTGTTGCGATGCCACCCGTTCCACCGCGGTGGCGTCGACCCGGTCCCGTAGGAAGGGGGCCGTTTCAGGTATGGAGAAGCGGCTTCTCATCGCCTTCGCGCTCTCGGCCCTGATCTTCGTCGTCTGGGCGATCCTCTTCCCACCGG
>CAYTJW010000675.1:0-3565 GCA_964438135.1 uncultured Thermoanaerobaculia bacterium | reverse complement strand
GGCGGCGCCGCCGCTGGCGGCCGGGCTCGCGTTCGCCTTCTCCCGCACCCTGTGGAGCTACGCCACCGTCGCCGAGGTCTACTCGCTCAACCTCTGCCTGCTGGTCGGGGCGGTGCTGGTGCTGCTGGTGTGGCGGCGGCGTGGCGAGGCGGGTTGGCTGCCCCTCGGGCTGGGGTGGCTGGTCGGCCTCGGCCTCGGCGTGCACCACGTCAGTGTCGCCCTGGCCGTGCCAGGGCTGGCCCTGTTCGCGTGGCGGTGCTGCGGCGGCAGGAGGCTGCTCGGCCGGCCGCTGCTGCTCGCGGCCGGGGGGGGCGCGCTGGGCCTGCTGGCCTACCTCTACCTGCCGCTGGCGGCGAGCCGGCGGCCGGCGCTCAACTGGGGCGACCCCTCGACCCTGCAGCGTTTCTGGTGGCACGTGACGGGTCGCCAGTACCAGGTCAACCTGTTCTCGGCCGACGCCGCCGAGGTCGGGTCCAACCTGCTCCACTTCCTCCGCCTGGCGCTCGCCGAGCTGACCCCGCTCGGGCCGGTGGCGGTCGCGGCCGGGGCGCTGTGGCTGGCGCGGCGCGACCGCTCGACCGCGCTGCTCCTGGCCCTGGTCGCGGCGCTCGGCGTGGCCTACGGCGTCAACTACGAGATCGCGGAGGACACCGAGGCCTACTTCCTGACCACCTTCGCGGCCGGCGCGGTGGCGGTCGGCGCCGCTCTCGCCTGGCTGGCGGAGCGGTGCGGCCCCGGCCGCCGCCCGGCCGTGGTCGTCGCCCTCGCCGCGCTGGCGCTGCCCCTGGCAGGCCTGGTCGGCAACTGGCGCGCCGCCGACCGCAGCCGCGACCGGGTGGCGCACGCCTTCGTCGAGGACGCGCTGGCGGGCATCGCCCCGGGCGGGCTGCTGCTCACCCTCGAGTGGCAGCTGTACTCGCCCTGGCTCTACCTGCACCACGTCGAGGGCTTCCGCCCCGACGCGACGGTGGTCGACGTCAACCTCTGCCGGCGCTCCTGGTACGTCCGCCAGTACCTGCCCGCCACCTACCCACAGCCGATGGCGGCCTGCGCGCCGCAGGCCGCCGCCTTCCTGGCCGGGCTCGACGACTGGGAGCAGGGGCGGCCGCACGACCCCGACCGCCTCACGAGGCTGTTCGTGGCCCTCCACAACGCCCTCGTCGACGCCCACCTGCCGGCCCGCCAGGCGCACCTGACGCTGCCCATGGAGCCGGGGGTCGGGGAGGGCAAGGTGTGGGTGCCGCAGGGCCTGACCATGCGCCTGGAGCCGGCCCCGCCGGCGGCGGTCGAGGCGGCCCCGGCGCTGCGCCTGACCGCCTTCCTCGACGACCCGGCGCGGCTGACCGAGGTGGCGCGGACCAAGGTCAAGCCGTACTACTCGCTGATGCTGCTCAACCGCGGCCGTTACCTGACCATGGTCGGCGACCTCCAGGGCGCCCGGCGCGAGGTCGAGCGCGGCCTGGCCCTGGAGCCGGCCTCCTCCAGCGGTCACGTCACCCTGGGCGACCTGGAGATGACCGCCGGCAACGCCGACGCCGCCCTCGCCGCCTACCAGCGGGCGGTTCGCCTCGACCCCGACAACCGCACCGCGGTCGAGCGGCTGCAGCGCCTCGGCGCCGCCAGGCGCCGCTGAGCTTGCGCTCGCGTCGCGAGTCGGCGTAGCGTGGGGGGAGGGTCGGCCCGCCCGGCGGGCCGGGGCCAGGGAGGCACCATGCGTCGGCACGGTCTCGAGGTCGGCAGCGTCGCGTTGCTCGGGCTGCTGGGGGCCCTGGTCGCCACCGCGGCCGGGGCGGCGGTGGAGCCGGGCCACTGGGGTGTCGCGTCCGGCACCGTGATCCGCGCCTGCTGGGGACTGGGCGGCGGCTGCCACGACCGGGTCCTGGCCGGCGACCTCCGCCTCGAGGTGGACCCCGTCGCCGGGACCGCGGCCGTCACCGCCGCCGACCTGCGGAGCTCGCCGGTGGCGTCCCCGGGCCTGTGGTGGCCGTTCCCGGCGCCCGACCTGCTGCCGCTCACCGGCCTCGAGGGGCAGGTGGAGGCCGATGGGTCCGTCCGCCTCGTCGCCCCCGAGGGCCGCGACGAGGTGGTCGACCTGCGCCTCACCGCGGCCGGCGACGGCCTCCTGCTCGACGGGACCTACGTCGAGCCCTGCTGCGACCGCTTCCGCTACGAGCTCGACGGGGTCCGCCTGCTGCCGGCGCGGGAGGCCGGCGACGAGGTGCTGCGGCTCCACGACGGGCGTTTCGAGGTCACCCTGGGGTGGACCGACTCGGCCGGCCAGACCGGGGTGGGGCGGGTGGCCGGAGTCCCGGGCCCTGGCGGCGAGCCGGTGCCGGCGGCGACCCGGGACTCGGGCGTGCTGTGGTTCTTCGGCCCCGACAACTGGGAGATGGTGGTCAAGGTCCTCGACGGCTGCGCGGTCAACGGCAGCTACTGGGTCTTCGCCGCGGCGTCCACCGACGTCGCCTACCGCCTGACCGTCACCGACACGTCGACCGGCGAGGCGCGGACCTACTCCCACCCGCCCGGCGCGCCCGCGCCGGCGGTCACCGACACCGCCGCCTTCGCGAGCTGTCCGTGACGGTCCCGGGTGGGGTACTCTGGTTCCGTGGATCGCGACGAGGTCCTGCAGGTGCTCCGGGCCTTTGACGAGGAGGGTCTCGAGTACGTGCTGATCGGCGCGGCGGCAATGGGCTTCCACGGGGTGGTGCGGGCCACGGAGGACCTCGACCTCTTCATTCGCGCCAGCGCCGAGAACGTCGAGCGCCTCAAGCGTGCATTTCGGCGGGCGTACGAGGAGGACCCCAACGTCGACGAGATCTCCGCCGCCGATCTTCTCGGCGAGTACCCGGCCGTGCGGTACTACCCCCCGAGCGGAGACCTCTACTTCGACGTCATGACCCGGCTGGGCGAGGCGGCGTCGTTCGAGACAGTCGAGGCGGAGGTGGTGGTCGTGGAGGGAATCCGGGTCCGGGTCGCCACGCCCCGAGCCCTGTATCGCCTCAAGAAGGGCACCGTCCGGCCTGTCGACCGCCAGGACGCGGAGGCGCTGCGGCGCCGGTTCGGGCTCGCCGAGGAGTAGCGTGGGCGTCGAGAGGTACCGTTCCGGTGAGGAGATGAACGCCGCGCCGGTGGCGACTCGGGCCGGGGATGGGTTCGCGAGGTTCCTCCGTCACTGCGCGCGCTGGCAGCGGCTCGCCCCCCGCGCCTTCACTCCCGGCGTGCGCAAGTTCAGGTCGGTCGAGGAGGCGCAGGAAGCGCGCGACAGCGTGCCGCTCGGGGCCACCAGACGGTCTGGGGCGCCGTAGGCCGGCGCCGGTCCCGGGGCGGCACGATCGGGCTCCTTCACCGCCCGTGTCGCCGCTGGCGGGGCAGCGCCCGGGCAGGGTCGGGCGAGGGCCCCGGCTCGCGGGAGAGGTCGAGCGGGATCGGCTCCTCGCCCAGGCGGCGGTAGTCGCGGTCGATGGACGCGCGGGCCTGCTCCCGGCTCACGCCGCGCTCGCCCGTGAGGTAGGCGAACAGCAGCCGGGCCAGGCGGTTGGCCGCGATGGCGTGGGTCCGCCCC
>CAYTJW010000674.1:0-3565 GCA_964438135.1 uncultured Thermoanaerobaculia bacterium | reverse complement strand
CGGCAGCGGGCGGCGCTGGAGGCGGCCGGGGTGCAGGTGCGGCCGAGCGCGGCGCGGGCGGCACGGCGGGCGGCGCGGCTGCGCGCCGGCGGCGGGGCGGGATGACTCTCGACCGTGCGCGGCAGCTGCTCGACGGCCCGCTGGCCGTGGTCCACCTCGGCATCCCGAGCGTCGCGGACGGTGCCCGCGCCGCCGGCGCCGAGGTGGTGGAGGTCGACTTCCAGCCGCCGGCCGGCGGCGACCCGGAGCGGATGGCGTGGCTCGACGCCCTGCGCCGGCCGCCCCTGGCCGACGCGATCGCGGCCGCCAACGCCGAGGCGCTCGAGCGGCTCCTGGCCTGCCGCCCGCACCTGGTGGCGGTGGGGATCGCCCGCGACCTGGTGCCCGGGATGGCCGACGACCTGTTCCTGCACGCCGGCCCGCCGGTGACCTGGGAGCGGGCCTCGGGGCCGCTGCGCGGCGCGATCGTCGGCGGCCTGCTGCTCGAGGGGCGGGCGGGGAGCCCGGCGGAGGCCGAGGCGCTGGCCTCATCCGGCGGCATCCGCCTCGAGCCGTGCCACGCCCACCGCGCGGTCGGGCCGATGGCGGGGCTGATCACCCCGTCGATGCCGGTGTGGGTGCTGGAGGACCGCGGCTCGGCCGGGGCCGGCCGCACCTACTGCACCCTCAACGAGGGCCTCGGCAAGGTGCTGCGCTACGGCGCCTACTCGGCCGAGGTCCTGGACCGGCTGCGCTTCATGGCCGACGTGCTCGCCCCGGTCCTGGCCGCGGCGGTGGAGCGGCACGGGCCGCTCGACCTGCGAGCGCTGATGGCCCAGGCGCTGCACATGGGCGACGAGGGCCACAACCGCAACCGCGCCGGCACCTCGCTGCTGCTGCGCGAGCTGGCGCCGTTCGTGGTGCGGGTCGAGCGCGAGCGCGAGGAGCTGGCGCGGGTGCTGGCCTTCGTCCACTCGAACGACCACTTCTTCCTCAACCTGTCGATGCCGATGGCCAAGTGCATGCTGGCCGCGGCCGAGGGTGTCCCGCGCTCGTCGCTGGTCACGGTCATGGCCCGCAACGGCACCGACTTCGGCATCCAGCTCGCGGCCATGCCCGGCCGCTGGTTCGTCGGCCCGGCGCAGGAGGTGCGCGGCCTCTACTTCCCCGGCTACGGCCCGGCCGACGCCAGCCCCGACATCGGCGACAGCGCCATCACCGAGACCGCCGGCATCGGCGGCTTCGCCATGGCCGCGGCCCCGGCCATCACCCAGTTCGTCGGCGGCACGGTGGCCGACGCCGAGGCCACCAGCCGGGAGATGCGCCGCATCACGGTCGGCGTGAACCCGGCCTGGACCATCCCCGCCCTCGGCTTCGCCGGCACCGCCACTGGCGTCGACTTGCTCGAGGTGGAGGAGAAGAACCTGCTGCCCACCATCAACACCGGCATCGCCCACCGCTCGCCCGGCGTGGGCCAGGTCGGGGCGGGCCTGGTCAACCCGCCCTGGGAGTGCTTCCACTCGGCCCTGGCCGCCTTCGCCCGCCACTGCCTGGGGGAGGGGTAGGCAGCCGTGGCGACGTGGAACGGCCCGACCCGGTCGCGACCCCGTGCACCGATCCCCGCCCACCCGCGGTCGGGTGGGGGAGCTGAGAGCTGAGAGCTGAGAGCTGTCTCGCGTCCACAGTCAAGGAGGAACCCATGCTGCCCATCGAGCTGTCCGTCCCGCTCGGCATCGCCACCCCGGCCTGGCCCACCTACGAGCCGCTGCAGGTCAAGTACTTCAAGCGGCTGGCGCCGAACGGCGCCAACGGCCAGCTGCTGACCCACTCCAACCACGTCGGCACCCACCTGGACGGCGAGATCCACTTCCACACCCCGGGCCGCGACATCGCCTCGACGCCGCTCGACCAGCTGCTGCACGAGGGGGTGGTGGTGGACCTGTCCGACGCCGTCTCAGCCTACGACGTCTACACCTCGCAGATGGTCGAGGAGCGGGTGGAGGTGCGGGAGGGGGACATCCTCATCATCCACACCGGCTTCCACCACTACGGCTGGGACCAGCCGACCGCCGACGAGGTGGCGTACATGGTCAAGCACCCGGGCCCGGACCGGGAGTTCGCGGAGTGGGCGCTGGCCAAGAAGCTGCGCTGGATCGGCGTCGACTGCGGCAGCGCCGACCACCCCATGAACACCATAATCCGCACCTGGATGCCGCGCCAGGCGCGCGAGGCCGACGCCCACGTCCGCGCCAAGTACGGCAAGTCCCTGGAGGAGCTGTACGACGACTCCAAGTACCAGCTGATGCACCTCGACCTGTTCAAGCACGGCCTCATCCACGCCGAGTGCATCGGCGGCGACGTCGACCTGCTGCTCAACCGTCGGGCCACCATCGGCGCCTTCCCGTGGCGCTTCGTCGACGGCGAGTCGTGCATCTGCCGCATCCTCGCCTTCGTGCCCGAGGACGAGCACCGCGAGCTGATGGCGCGCAAGCAGCGGGCCACCCTGACCCGCTTCGGCGACGTCGCCGGTGACGCCAACCCCGACCTGCACCAGGAGGGCCGCGCCCGGGCCCGCGGCGCGCGCTAGGCCGAGGCTAACGCGGGGCGTCGGCTACGGCGTGGCCATCCCCCACGCCTGCGCGTCCGCGGACTCGAAGCCGTCGCAGAACACGACGCCGGCGACGGGGGCGCCGTCGCTGGCGACCGCGGCCGGCGACCAGTCGCCGACGCTGCAGGAGGCGTTCGTGCCCCGCACCTGGTAGGCGTGGGCGGCCATGTCGCCCGGGTCGTGCACGTGCGGCGAGACGACGCCGGCGAGGACCAGGGTGCCGTCGACCAGCAGGTCGTAGCCGCTCGCCTGGGCTGCCTCGCCCCACTGCACGCGCACCCCGGTCTGGTGACACGGGTTGAGGTCGACCACCACCGGCGCGGCCGGCGCCCCCGGCGTGGCGTCGGCGTCGGCCTGGGTGGTGGCCTGCGACCAGTCGCCGGTGGACGAGGCGTTGCGCCCTCGCACCTCGTAGGCGTGGGTCGCGGTGTCGCCGGGATCGTGCAGGTGCGGGCTGGCCACGTCGCTCACCACGGTGACGCCGTCGACCCGCAGGTCGAAGGCCGTCGCGTTGGCGACCGCACCCCAGCTCACCACCACCCCGGACCGGGCGCAAGGCTCCTGGTCGGCGACCTCCGGCGCCGCAGGAGTCTCCAGCACCGCGCGCTCGACCACCAGCAGCCGCGCCTGGCCGCGGGACGAGAGGCCGCCGGCCGCCACCAGCACGACCACCTCGTGCTCGCCCGCCGTCGCCGGCGGCAGGTCGAGCGCGAGCCGCTCGACGCCGTCGACCGTCGCGGTGGCGGTCGCCGCCGTCTCCCCGTCCACGGTCGCCTCGACCCCTGCCGAGCCCTGCCCCTCCAGGTCCAGGAGCAGGCGCGGGACCTCGGCGACCTCGTACCACGGGCGCTCGGTGCGGGCGCCGAGCACGGCGACCCCGCCGGCGTCGAGCACGGCGGCCGCGTCGGCGAGCAGGGCGTGGTCGGCGGAGTAGACGCCGAGCACCACCCGGTGGCTGCCGGCCGCAGCCGGCGCGAG
>CAYTJW010000673.1:0-3567 GCA_964438135.1 uncultured Thermoanaerobaculia bacterium | reverse complement strand
GATGTACTTCGGCATCGCCGGCGGGCAGACGCTGGCCGACCTGGTCAACGGCGCCAGCGAGGCGGAGCTGATGGCGATCCTGCGGGACCTCGGCGAGGAGCGGCAGGCCCGGGCCATCGCCCGCGCCGTGGTGGCGCGGCGGCGACGCGCGCCGCTCGCCCGCACCGCCGAGCTGGCCGAGGTGGTGGTCAGCGTGCTCGGGCCCGCCCGGCGGGGACGGGTCCACCCCGCCACCCGCGCCTTTCTCGCCCTGCGCCTGGCGGTCAACGACGAGCTCGGTCAGCTCGAGCGCTTCGTCGAGCCGGCGGCGCGGTCGCTGCGGCCGGCGGGGCGGCTGGCGGTGATCGCCTTCCACTCCCTCGAGGACCGGATCGTCAAGCACACCCTGCGCCGCCTGCAGGCGCCGTGCACCTGCCCGCCCGGCCTGCCGGTGTGCGCCTGCGGCCAGAGGCCGCTGGTGCGCCTCGTGACCCCCCGGGCGGTGCGGCCGGGGGCGGCCGACGTCGCCGCCAACCCGCGGGCGCGGTCGGCCCGGCTGCGGGTGGCGGAGCGGCTGGAGGACGACCGGTGACCGACCTGCAGATCGTCTTCCCGTCCAACCGCTTCCTGGTCCGCCAGCGCGACCGGCGGTGGCCGCGCGTGCTGACCGTGGCGCTGCTGGCGGCGGCGGTGGTGCTGGCGGTGCTGCTGCTGGTCGGCTGGCCGCGCCTGAAGAGCACCTCCGTGCACTACGACCTGCTGCGGCTGCGGGCCGAGGTGACGGAGCTCGAGCAGCGGGAGCGGCTCCTCAGGGTCGAGCTGGAGTGCGAGCGCAGCCCGCTGGCGCTGGCCGAGCGGGCGCGCCGGGTCGGCCTCGAGCCGCCGCCCCCGCCGGTGGACTGGTCCTCGACCCAGGACGGGGGGGGGCCGTGAGCTCGGGGCGGCTGCGCCTGGTGGCGCTGGCCCTGATGGTGGCCGGGGCGGGGGTGGTGGTCCGCGCCGGCCAGGTCATGGTGGTCGAGTCCGACGCCTGGGCGCAGCGGGCGCGGGCACAGCAGCGGCAGGTCATCTCGGTGCCGGGGCGGCGGGGCACGATCCGCTCGGCCGACGGGTACGTCCTGGCGGCCTCGGTCGACCGGGTGGCGGCGCAGCTCAAACAGCCCGCCCTGCGCTACCCCGACCTGTTCGTCGCGGCCGCCGCCCCCGAGCTCGGCGTCGCCCCGGTCGAGCTCGCGCGGCGCCTGGCCGACGGGCCGCGGACGATCTGGCTGGCGCAGCGGCTCGAGCGCCCGGTCGGCGAGGCGGTGCGCGCCCTGGCGCCGGCGGCGGTGGTGCTGGTGCCCGACTCGGAGCGGGTCTACCCGCTGGCGTCCTGCGCCGCGCCGGTGGTCGGGTTCGTCGGTCGGGAGGAGCTGCGCACGGTCGGGCGGGTCGGGCTGGAGCAGCACTTCGACGAGCTGCTGGCGGGCACCCCGGGCGAGTTCCTGGCCGTCCGTGACGCGGTGCAGCGGCAGCTGCGGCTGGAGGAGCTGCGGCCCGGTCGGGCCGGCTACGACCTCGAGCTGACCCTCCACGCCCGCCTGCAGGCGGCGACCCAGCGCGTGTTGGAGGAGGTGGTGGCGGAGCTGGGGGCCAAGGGGGCGGCAGCGGTCGTGCTGGAGGCCTCGAGCGGCGCCATCCTCGCCCTCGGCTCGGTCCCCTCCTTCGACCCCCTGAGCCCCGGCCGGGGCGGCGACCAGGCCTGGCGCCTGCGGCCGGTGCAGGACGCCTACGAGCCGGGCTCCACGGTCAAGCCGCTGGTCGCCGCGACCGCCCTCGACGCGGGCGTGGTTCGGGCCGGCGAGCGCTTCGACTGCAGTCGGCGCGGCATCGGCCTCGCCGGCCGCTGGATCCGCGACCACGCCGGGCCCGGCTACTACACCCTGGACGAGGTCATCTCCCGCTCGTCCAACGCCGGCATCGTCATGGTCGCGGCGCGGCTCCAGGCCGAGCAGCTGCACCGGGGCCTGAGCGCCTTCGGCTTCGGCCGCCGGACCGGCATCGCCTTCCCGGGCGAGATCGGCGGTCTGCTGCTGCCGGTGGGGGGGAAGGGTTGGTCGGCCCTGTCCATGGCCTCCCTGGCGCTCGGCCAGGAGCTGACCGTCAGCCCGTTGCAGATGGCGCTGGCCTACGCCGCCATCGCCAACGGCGGCTGGCTGCCGCAGCCGACCCTGGTGCGGCGGGCGACGGCCGGCGGCAGTGAGCTGCCGACCGGTCCGGCCGAGCGGCGCCGGGTGCTGGACGCGGCCCTGGCGGCCCGCCTGCGGTCGATGCTGGAGCAGGTGGTGAGCGAGGGCACCGGCGAGGCGGCGCGGGTCCCCGGTTACCGCGTCGCCGGCAAGACCGGCACCGCGCAGCAGGCCGTGAACGGCCGTTTCGACGACGCCCACCACGTCGCCTGGTTCGCGGGCTTCCTGCCCAACCCCGAGCCGGAGGTGGTGATCGTGGTCGCGGTGGAGCAGCCCTCGGCCACCTTCTGGGCCTCGCTGACGGCCGCCCCGGCCTTCGCCCGCATCGCGCGCGAGGCGGCGGCCCTGCTCGACCTGCCGGCGGCACCGGAGCCGGACGGGGCCACGGGGGTGGAGACGTGAGGCTGGTCGACCTCCTTCCCCGCCTGCCGGGCGCCCGCCTCGAGGGCGACCCCCAGGTCGACCTGAGCGGCGTCACCCACGACTCGCGCCGGGTTTCGCCCGGCACGCTCTTCGCCGCCCTGCCGGGGCTCCACCGGCACGGCCTCGAGTTCCTGCCCGAAGCCATCCGCCGCGGCGCGGCGGCGGTGCTGTCGGACCGGCCGCCCGACGGCGTCACCGGGCTGCCCTGGCTGTCGACCGACCGCCCGCGGCGGGCGATGGCCCTGGCCGCCTGGGCCCTGGCCGGCGACCCACAGCGCGAGCTGCTGCTGGTCGGCGTCACCGGCACCAACGGCAAGAGCACCACCGTCGACCTGGTGCGGCGGATGCTGGACCCGGCCCCCCCTGCCCGGCCCACCTGCGGCTGCTTCGGCACCCTCGGCTACGAGCTGCCCGGCCCGCCCGGCCAGGCCGGGGAGACGGTCCCCGCCGCCAACACCACCCCCGAGGCGACCGACCTGGCCCCGCTCCTCCGTCGCCTGCGCTCGGCCGGCGGCACCGCGGCGGTGATGGAGGTGTCGTCGCACGCCCTGGCGCTGGAGCGGGTGACGGGGCTCGAGTTCGCGGTCGCGGTGTGGACCAACCTGACCCGCGACCACCTCGACTACCACGGCACCATGGAGGCCTACTTCGAGGCCAAGCGGCTGCTCTTCGACCGCCACCTGGCCGCCGGCGGGCGCCGGGTCCTGCCGGTCGACCAGGAGTGCGGCCAGCGGTTGCTCGCGGAGCCGCGGCACGGCGACGTGACCTGGGGCCTCGCCGCCGGGACCGTGCACGCCGAGCAGGTCCACGGGTCGCTCGACGGCACCCGTTTCGTGCTGGTGATCGGCGACGAACGGCTGCCGGTCGCCCTGCCGCTGGTGGGCGAGCACAACCTGCGCAACGCCCTCGCCGCCGCGGCCGCCGCGCACGCCGCGGG
>CAYTJW010000672.1:0-3571 GCA_964438135.1 uncultured Thermoanaerobaculia bacterium | reverse complement strand
ACGGCGCCTGGCCCGGGGTCGCCACCAGGCACCGCCAGCGCGGCGGCGCGTGCGCGACCAGACCGGCCCGCACGAAGCTCGTCTTCCCTGCCCCCGACGGCCCGATCAGCGCCAGGAGCTTGCGCTCCGGCACCTTCCGCCACAGCGCCGCCACCTCCTCCTCGCGGCCGAAGAACCGCTCCGCGTCCGCCTCCGTGAACGCCGACAAGCCCGGGTACGGCCGCGCCTCCTCCCGCTTCCGCTCCGCCACCCGCTGCGGGGTCGACTCGAGCGCCGCCTCGAGCGCGTACGCCACGTCCCGCGCCGTCGAGAACCGGTCCTCCGGCCGCTTCTCCAGGCAGCGCGCCACCACCCCCTGCACCGCCCGCGGCACGCTTCCAGGCAGCGGCGGCGGGTCGCGACTGATGATCGCCGACACCACCTCGCCGTACGAGTGACCCGAGAACGGCCGCACCCCCGCCAGCATCTCGTACAGCACCACCCCGAGCGCGAACACGTCCGCCCGGTGGTCCACCGCCTTGCCCCGCGCCTGCTCCGGCGCCATGTAGGCCGGCGTCCCCACCACCCGCCCCGCCTCGCTCGCGGTCGGCGCCTCGGTCATGGTCGCGCCCTCGAGACCCCCGGCCTCCACCAGCTTCGCCAGCCCGAAGTCGAGGATCTTCACCACCCCGTCGGTTGTGACGAACACGTTGTCCGGCTTGAGGTCGCGGTGGACGATCCCCCGCTCGTGCGCCGCAGAAAGGCCCCGCGCCACCTGCACCGCGAGCGAGACCGCCCGCCCCACCGTCAGGTCGCCGGCCTGGATCCGGCGCGACAGCGGCTCCCCCTCGAGCAGCTCCTCGACCAGGTAGGGCGAGCCCTCGTGCTCGCCGACGTCGTGGATGGCGAGGATGTTGGGGTGGGACAGCGCCGCGGTCGCCCGCGCCTCCTGCTCGAAGCGCCGCAGCCGCTCGCGGTCGGCAGCCCACCGCGCCGGCAGCACCTTGACCGCCACCTCGCGCCCGAGCCGGTCATCGCGCGCCCGCCACACCTCCCCCATCCCGCCCGCGCCGAGCGGCCCCAGCACCTCGTACGGCCCCAGGCGGACGCCGGCCGAGAGGGTCATCGCACCCCATCCCTCTGCGTCGCAGCTCGACACGAGGTCGCCGCCTCCACGCCCCCCTCCGCCGCCCACTCCCTGCTCTGCTCGGGTCTGACGCGTCGAGTCTAACACCGGGCCGCGCAACGCCCCAGCGGCGCGCCCAGGTGGACGCTCACGCCGCAGTCTCCGTAGACCGGGTGAGGTGCCCGTGCGGGAGGTGGTCGTGAGAGGACGCTCGCTCCGGTCGGTCCTGGTCGGCCTCGCCATGACCCTCTTCCCGGCCGCCGCGCCGGCCGCGGTGCCGGAATGCCCGCAGCCGCTCGGCCTGTGGGGCCGCGGCCCGGCGCAGGCTGCGGCGTGGCTGACCTCAGACCTCGCGGTCGTGGGCGCGGGCGCCATGGTGACCGTGGTCGACCTCTCGGACCCGAGCCTGCCCCGACCGCTCGGCGAGGTGCAGCTGCCCGGGCTGGTCGTCGACCTCGCGTCCGCGCCAGCCGGGGTGGTGGCGGTGACCTCGCACGCCGGCCTGTGGGTGGTGGACTGGAGCGTGCCGTCCGCACCCCGGGTCGTCGGCGGTCTCGACCCCGGCCGGGCCGGAATGGCGCTGGCGGTGGACGGCGGCCTGGCGGCCGTGGCCGGCGCCGAGGACGGCCTCTGGCTGGTCGACCTCGGCGACCCCGCCCGCCCGCGCGAGGTCGGCCACATCGCCACCACCGGCGACGCCCGCGACGTGGCGCTCGACCGCGGCTTCGCCTTCGTCGCGGCTGGCTCCGGCCTCGACGTGGTGGACCTGCACGACCCGGCGGCGCCGCGCGTCGTGGCGAGCGTCCCGACCCGCTACAGCTGCCGGGGCGTGGCGGTGGCGGACGGCCTCGCCCACCTCGCCGCCTCCGACCCGATCCCCGGCTTTCCCCCGGTCTCCTCCTGCCATCTGGTGAACATCTCGGACCCGGTCCACCCCTTCCAGGTCGGCGAGTTGGCCATGCGCTACCCGGCGTGGGCCCACGTCGCGGTCGTCGGCCAGCTCGCCCTGCTGACCCCGGGCGACCCGTGGGTGGTGGACGTCTCCGACCCGGCGTCCCCCCGCCTCGTCGTCAGCGCCTCGGGCCCGGGGGTCAACGGCCCCCTGGTCGTCGAGGGGGAGCTCGCCGTGGCGGCGCACGGCGACCTCGGGGTCTACGAGGTGTCCGACCCGCTCG
The DNA here is from genome assembly GCA_964438135.1 of uncultured Thermoanaerobaculia bacterium. Taxonomy (GTDB): domain Bacteria; phylum Acidobacteriota; class Thermoanaerobaculia; order Thermoanaerobaculales; family Sulfomarinibacteraceae; genus CAYTJW01. The sequence goes on along the minus strand of CAYTJW010000672.1, from coordinate 1,291 downwards.
CCGTGGTCGAGCTCGGCTCCCTGCCCTCGCCCTGGGTGAGCCTCGAGGTCGCGGTCGCCCGGGGCCACGCCTACGTCTCTGCCGAGGCGCGCGGGGTCAGGGTCCTCGACCTCGAGGACCCTACCCGCCCCCGGGAGACCGGCTGGCTGGCCGGGGACGGCACCCCCGTCTCCAGGCTCCTCGCCGACGACGGCCTGCTCCTCGCCCTCGGCCCCGACGCGCTCTCCCTCTTCGACCTCAGCCTGGCCGACGAGCCGCGCCTGCTCGACGCGGTGGCGGAGCCGTGGGGCTGGCCCCACGACGCCGCGCTGGACGGCTCCCTGCTGGCGGTTGCGCACGGGGGCGGGGTCGAGCTGCTCGACCTGACCGACCCCCTCGACCTCCGGCACGTGGCCTCAGTCGCGACCGAGGGCCTGTCGCTCGCGGTCGCGCTCGGCGACGACCTCCTGGTCACGGCCGGGCTCGGCGCGGCCGCCTACGAGCCGCAGGTCGAGGTCTACGACCTCCAGGACCCGACCGCGCCGAGTCGACTCGCGGTCGCCCCGCTGGCCGGCGCGGACCGCTACGCCGCGAGCTTCGACCTGGCGCTCGACGGGCGCTGGGCCTGGGTCGTCGCCGCGGGCTCCCAGGCGTGGGGCGGAGGCGGGCCGGCGGCGCTCGAGGTGATCGACCTGCAGCAGCCCTCGTTCCCGGCCGAGGTCGCCACCGTGCCCCTGCCCGGGGCGGTCGCGCCGGCCACCCTGGCCCTGGTCGGGGACCGCCTGGCGGTGGCCGCCGGCGACCTCACCCTGCTCGACCTGTCCCGGCCGTGGCAGCCCCGCCTGCTCGCCGTGCACGAGACCGAGGCCGCAGCGCGCGGGCTCGCCCTGCTCGGCGAGGTCGCCGTGCTCCCCGAGACCTACCTCCTCGAGACGGTCTCCCTCCGCTGGTGCTGCGAGCAGCCGGGGCTTGAGCCGGTCAGCCAGGGCGTGGCGGGGGACGAGGTGCTGGCGGCACCGTGAGGGAGGGCACGGCCCATCGGGTACGGGAACGGGAGGGGGAAGGAACAGGGGGACTGGGGTGGACGGGGCTCAGCACTCGGTGATGTGGGCGGCCAGGCCGCCGGTGGAGGTCTCCTTGTACTTCGACTGCATGTCGAGGCCGGTCTGGCGCATGGTCGCCATGACCTGGTCGAGGGAGACGTGGTGCTTGCCGCTGCCCCGGAGGGCGATGCGGGCGGCGTTGACCGCCTTGACCGCGGCCATGGCGTTGCGCTCGATGCACGGGATCTGCACCAGGCCGTCGACCGGGT
>CAYTJW010000671.1:1238-3592 GCA_964438135.1 uncultured Thermoanaerobaculia bacterium | reverse complement strand
GCGACGTCCGGCCTGGCCAGCGCGGCCCTGGCCCGCACGACCGGCACGCCGTCCAGGTACACCGTCACCGGCAGCCGGAGCTCGGGGTACCACGGCGCCCGCACCCACCCCGTGACCCGACCCGCGTAGACCCCCTCGAGTCGCCCCTCGACCAGCGGGGCCTCGGCCGCCGGGCTGCGGTCGAGCTCGTCGAGCAGGCGCGACAGCGGGTCCGCGTCGGTCGGGCGGCCGCCGCCGAGCCGGCGGGCGACCTCCCGGTTGCTCGCGCCCAGGTCGGCGGGGTCGGGCTCTGCCAGCAGCTGCTCGCCCCAGCACCGTTGGTACCACTGGAGGAAGCCGGCGACGAGCGTGTCGAGGTGGTGCGGGGGGGCGGCCGTGCCGCTGCGCAGGCAGTCGCCGCACAGCCGCATCGGGTACTCGCCGGCGAGGATCGCGGCGCGGGTGGCGCCGAAGCCGGCGCCGCGCCAGACCCGGGCCAGGGGGGAGCGCCGCAGGTCGCCCAGGCCGGGGGCGAGGACCGGGGCCGAGCAGCACGGCTTGACCTGGCCGTCGAGCTGGACCGACAGGGTCTTGAACGGCTCCAGGCAGCAGGGCGAATCGGAGGCGGGCGGCAGCACCCAGAGGGCGTGGCGGGTCGCCACCTCGTCCGCCTCGTCCGGGTCGAGCGCCGCCGGTTGCCGGGCCGACGCCGGTCGCCGCGCCGGCTCGAGCCGCTCCGCCAGCAGCCGCAGCCGGCTCAGGGGCGGCCCTGCCTCGGCCGGGGCCCACGGGGGCTCGGCCGGCGCCGCCTCCAGAGTGGTCGCGTCGACCAGCACCCCGCGCCGGGACCCGACCTCACGGGCCCGGTCGAGCACCTCGCGCTCCACGTCGGGGGGCAGCCGCACGGCGAAGTCGCGGAGCGCGGCGGGGTGACCGTGCAGCGACACCCGGGTGAGCTGGACGATGTCGACGCCCCGGTCGGCCAGCATGGCGACGAAGGCGTCGAAGCTCTCCACCTGGTGCCGGAAGGCGAGCGAGTTGACGGCGACCACGGGGTAGCCCGTCCCCCCGGCCGCGCGCCGGCGCACGAGGCGGTCGACGGCCGCCAGCACCTCCTCCCAGCGCCCGCCCACGTACACGTCCTCGTAGTCCTGGCGGGTGACCCCCGACAGGCTGAAGGTGACCCGCTGCACCCGCTGCTCGACCAGGAACCCGGCCAGCTCCTCGGGCAGGCTCATGCCGTTGGTGGTGAGCTCGAGCATCACCCGGTGGCGGGCGACGAGAGAGACGACCTCCCGCAGCCGCGGGTGGACCGTCGGCTCGCCGTGGCCGAAGCAGTGCAGGCTGAGCGCGTGGGGCAGCGCGGCGCCCAGGAAGCCCTCGACCGTGGCCGGGTCCAGCGCCCGGCCCGACTGCCGGAAGAGCTCGCCCTCGGGGCTCAGGGCCGAGCGGGTCGCGCACATCACGCAGCGCAGGTTGCAGGTCGTGTTGACCTCGACGAACAGCTCGAGCGGCCAGGCCGGGACGGCCAGCCCCCGGGCCAGGGCCACCGCCGCCCGCACCGCGTCGGCCTTGCACCGGGTCAGGTCGGAGGGCTCTGCCATGCTCGCCGGCATTCTGCCACGCGACCGCCGCACCCCGGTCCGGCCGTGGCGCCCCGGGTCGGTCAGGCGGGCCCGGGCAGGCGCTCGAGGCGCCACACCACCTGGTTGTCGGCGTCCGGGCAGGCGATGGTGATCGCCCCCTCCTGCTCCTCCCACGGGAACGAGGCGCCGAAGCGGAGGGCCGTGAGGTACGGCACGCAGGCCGTGAACGAGCCCATGCAGATGCCGCCCGGCGACTCGCCGCCCACCACCCACTCCTGGCCGACCCGGTGCCCGTGCGGGCAGGAGCCGGCGATCCTCACGATCCGCATCCGCACCTCGCGTGCTGCCGCCACGTCGACCTCCCGCCGCGCCCGGCGCGCGGTGCCCCACCCTAGCGCCGACCCCGCCGCCGCACAAGGGCGGGCCCGGCTGGCGTGCTATCCTGGGGGCACTGGCCCGAATCGCGCCGGTTCCACGGCTCCACCGCGGCAGGCGCGCGGGAAGGCGCACGGGGGTGTGCCAGTCAGGGGGTCGGGCGATGGGTGGTGATTCCAGGTCCGCCAAGTCCGCCAGAGCCGCCGCGCAGGCCGCGGAGCCCTCGGGCGGCATCGACAACGTCCGCGACATCCTCTTCGGCGCCCAGATGCGGCAGTACGAGCGCCGCTTCCAGCGTCTCGAGGAGCTGCTGGTCACGGAGTGCACCACCATCCGGGAGGACCTCGACCGGCGGCTCGACGCCCTGGCGACCGAGGCCCGCGAGGAGGCGGCCGCCCTCCGCGAGCGCCTGGC
>CAYTJW010000671.1:0-1228 GCA_964438135.1 uncultured Thermoanaerobaculia bacterium | reverse complement strand
CCGCCGAGGCCGACCAGCGGACCTCGGCCGTGGCCGACCTCGGCCAGCGGGTCGGCGACCACCAGGCCGAGGCGCGCAGCCGCACCGCGCGCCTCGAGGAGAGCCTCGGCCAGGCCCTCAAGGAGCTCCGCCAGAGCCTGGCCGAGCAGGGCCGGTCGCTGGGCGAGGAGATCCGCGGCCGCAACGAGTCGCTGGCGGCCCGGGTCGCGAGCGGGCTCGAGGGCCTCCGCCTGGACAAGGTCGACCGCGCCGAGCTCGCCTCGCTCCTCAACGAGGTCGCCGTGCGGCTCACCGAGCACCTCGAGACGCCGCCGGCGGGCGAGCCGTGACGCCGTCTGGGGCGCGGCTCGAGCGGGCGACCGGACCGGACGCCGCCGGTGCTGCCGATGGGCGACGGGGACGCTGACCTCGGGGGGCTCGCCTCCCCGCCCGACGAGCCCGAGCCGGCGCCCGACCTGGAGCGCCTGCGCCAGCTCCTGCTCGGGCGGGAGCAGGGCCAGATCGAGGGTCTCCGCCGGCGCCTCGACGACCCCGAGCGGCACGCGCGCGACGTCGGCGAGGTCCTGCCCGAGGCCGTCGCCTACAGCCAGCGGCAGGGGCCCCGCCTGGAGCAGGCCTTGACCCCCGCCCTCGAGCGCATCACCCACCAGGCCATCCGCCGGGACACCAAGGGCTTCGCCGAGGCCCTCTTCCCGGTCATGGGGCCGGCCATCCGGCGCTCCATCGCCGAGGCCCTGCGGGCGATGATCCAGTCCCTCAACCAGGCCCTCGAGCACTCGTTCAGCCTGCGCGGGCTGGCGTGGCGGGTGGAGGCGATCCGCAGCGGCCGCCCCTTCGCCGAGGTGGTGCTGGCCAAGACCCTGGTCTACCGGGTCGAGCAGGCCTTCCTCATCCACCGGGCGACCGGCCTCCTCCTGCAGCACGTCGCCGCCCCGGCGGTCGAGACCCAGGACGCCGACATGGTGTCCGGCATGCTGACCGCCATCCAGGACTTCGTCCGCGACTCGTTCGGCCTCCGCCAGGACCAGGAGCTGCAGACCATGGAGGTCGGCGACCTGCAGGTGTGGGTCGAGCAGGGCCCGCGGGCGGTCCTGGCCGCGGCCGTCCGCGGCAACGCCCCGGTCGAGCTGCGCCGGACCTTCCGCGAGGCGCTCGAGGCGATCCACCTCGAGCTCGCGCCGGAGCTGGCCGCGTTCGACGGCGAGGCGGCGCCCTTCGCCGCCGCCCG
>CAYTJW010000670.1:0-3592 GCA_964438135.1 uncultured Thermoanaerobaculia bacterium | reverse complement strand
ATTCCGCCATGCCGAGGCGTACGATCTCGCTGTTCCGCAGGATCGAACGAGCCCTGGAGACGATCGCCCAGGGCTCGACCCCGCTCGAGACCATCTGCCAGGCGTGCGAGTCGCTGGTCGCGAGCTTCGCCGCCGACCTCGGCATCCGCGGCGGCCGGATCTACGCCCAGGACGACGCCGAGTACGAGCTGGTGGCGACCTTCGGCGAGGTCGCCAAGGCCCCGCTCGGGCTGCGCATCCCGCGCGGCTACCCCCCCTTCGACCCCCTCCTCGACGCGGGCGTGACGGTCATGCGCCGGACCGACCCGCGCCTCGACCCGACCCTCGAGGCCGAGGTCGGGGCGCGGGACTGGTTCGCGGCCATCGTCGTCGGCGACGGCGCCCACGTCGTGTCGTTCGACCTCGACTCCCGGCGCGAGACCCACGCCGAGGTGGTGGCGACCCTCAACATCATCCGCGGCGCCATCAACCAGAAGACCCGCGCCGCCCGCATGGTGGCGCAGATCGAGGACGCGCGCCGCATCCAGGAGTCGATCCTGCCCCGCAAGTTGCCCAGCCCTGGCGACTTCCAGATCGCCGCCCGGACCGAGCCGGCCGAGGTCGTGGGTGGCGACTTCTACGACCTGATCACCCTCGGCGAGGCGACCTTCGACGTGGTCGTGGCCGACGCCACCGGCCACGGCCTGCCGGCGGCGCTGCAGGTCCGCGACGTCTACACCGGGCTGCGCATGGGCCTGTCCCGGGACCTCAAGCTCTCCCGCACCCTCGAGCGACTCAACCGCATCATCCACCGCAGCCGCCTGGCCACCAGCTTCGTGTCCCTGTTCCTGGCCGAGGTCGACCTCGACGGCAACCTCACCTACTGCAACGCCGGCCACCCGCCGGCGCTGCTGGTGCGGGCCCGCGGCAACGTCCTCCGCCTCTCCACCGGCGGCATGCTGCTCGGCATCAACCCCACCTCCACCTACGCCATCGGCATGGCGCGGATGGACCCCGGCGACACCCTGCTGCTGTACTCGGACGGGATCACCGAGGCGCACGCGCCGGGGACCGGCGAGGAGTACTCCGAGCAGCGCCTGACCCAGCTGCTGCGCCGCTGCCACCAGCAACCGGCACGCGCCATCGTCGACCGCGTCTTCGAGGAGGTCGCAACCTTCTCGGCCGCCGCCGGCGAGGACGACCGGACGGTGATGGTGGTCAAGCGCCGCCCGCCGGCAGCCACGGAGGAGAGCCCATGAACCGCTTCGACGCCTGCCACTTCTTCGACCTCGAGGGCTGGGCCCACGCCGGCCTGTTCCCGGCCGACGAGCCGGTGTGGAGCGGCCTCGGGTCGCGCCTGGTCGCCTACGTGGAGGCCTGGGAGGACTGGGTCGTCCGCGTCCCGGTGCCGGCCGGGGTCCACCTCCTCGGCGAGCGGATCGCCATCGCCCCCGGCTGCCGGCTGGAGCCCGGGGCCGTGATCGTCGGCCCGGCCATCCTCGAGGAGGGGGCGGTGGTCCGCACCGGCGCCTACATCCGCGAGCACGCCATCGTCGGTGCCGGCGCCGTCGTCGGCGCGCACAGCGAGGTGAAGGCGTCGGTGCTGCTGCCGGGGGCCAAGGCGCCCCACCAGGCCTACGTCGGCGACTCGATCCTGGGCCGGGACGTCAACCTGGGCGCCGGCACCATCTGCTCCAACGTCAAGAACGTCAAGGGCGACGTCAGCTTCCGCGTCGACGGCGAGCTGGTCTCGACCGGCCTGCGCAAGCTCGGCGCCGTGCTCGGCGACGGCTGCAAGACCGGCTGCAACACGGTCCTGAACCCGGGCGTCCTGCTCTCCCGCGGCTGCGTCACCTACCCCAACGCCACCCTGCGCAGCGGCTTCTACCCGCCGCGGACCCTGGTCAAGGTCCGGCAGCAGCAGCACCTCGTCAGCCTCGACCGGCTGCGGTAGCGAGCCCCGGCCGGCGGCCGCGAGCCCTGCCGCCCTGCCGCCCGGGGTCGGGCCGAGTCGGACGGCGCCGAGGCATGGCACCGGGGTTGCAGGGGACCGGGGCGGACGGGAGGTGGACCATGACCCGAGCCCTCACCGCTGCACTCCTCGCGGCGACCGTCGCCGTCCCCGCCGTGGCCTCTGTCGAGGACGACTTGACCTCGCTGAGCTACATCTCCTACCTGGAGCGGTACGCAACCGTCCAGCCGGCGAGCCAGGACGACCACCTCGAGGCCCTGGCCAACATGCCGCTGGCGGGCGGCGACCGCGTCGACACCGCCCGCGAGGCGCGGGTCGAGGTCCAGCTCGCCGACGGCTCGACCCTGTGGCTCGACGAGTACTCGTCGCTGTCGCTCGACGCCGTGGCGTTCAGCCGCGACAGCCGCGGCGACCGGACCGTGCTCTTCCTGGCCGAGGGCGAGGTGATGGTCGAGATCCCGGCCGACGTCCTCGGCACCGAGGCCACCCGCGTCGACGGCCCCTCCGGCACCGTCCACCTCGACCGCCAGGGCCTCTACCGCCTCCGGGCGCTGGACGGCGGCGGGGTGATGGTCGACGTCTGGGCGGGCCGCGCCGAGGCGTCGACCGCGACCGGCAGGATCGAGGTCGAGGCCGGGACGGCGGTGGAGGTGCGCGGCGGCGAGGTCAGGGCCGTCGACCCGGGCTCCACCCGGCAGGACGACTTCGCATTCTGGGTCGAGCAGCGCCGCCACCCGGCGTCGGGCGAGAGCGGCCAGCACGTCGACGAGCGGTACGCCCGCCAGGCGTCGACTCTCGACAGCTACGGCTCGTGGGTCTACGTCGACGGCTCCGACTCGTGGGCCTGGCGGCCCGCCGTGGCGTCCACCTGGAGCCCCTACACCCTCGGCAGCTGGTACTGGACCCCGGCCGGCTGGTCCTGGCTCTCGTACGAGCCGTGGGGCTGGCTGCCCTACCACTACGGCTCGTGGTGGTACGACGCCGGCTACGGTTGGCTGTGGAGCTGGAACAACTGCTGGGGCCCGGCCTGGGTGCACTGGATGTACTGGCCCGGCTACGTCGGCTGGTGCCCGGTGGGCTACTACGACACCTGGTGGTGGGGCCACTACGGCCACTGCTACGGCGACGACTGGCACCACGGCGGCGGTCACGGCGGTCACGGCGGTCACGGCCAACCGCCCCGGCAGGACGTCCTGCCGCGCCCGGGCGGGCGACCCTTGCCGGCGGTCACCGACCGTGGGGTGGCGGCACGGCGTCGCGACACCCTCGACCTGGAGGGCGGCGTCCGCGTCGGCCGGGTCGACCCGACCGGCTGGAACGTCGTCCGTGCCGACGACTTCGCCAGCCCGTACCTGTCGCGGGTGGCGCGGCGCGGCGGGGACGCGCTGCGGCTCCACCCGGACGCGGAGGCGGTGGTGACCACCGGGCCGCTGGTCACCGAGCGCCCCGGCCGGACGCCGACCCGGGTCGGGCTGGAGGGGGCATTCGGCCGGGTCGACCGTCGTTCGAGCCCGGACCTCGCGCCGGTGCTCGCCCGCGACCCGTCGCTCGAGCCGGCCCAGGTGCTCGGCCTGGTGGCGCCCGTCAGCCGCGACCAGGTCAGCCGGCGGACGCCCCGGGCGGAGGCCTCGGCCCCGACCG
>CAYTJW010000669.1:0-3593 GCA_964438135.1 uncultured Thermoanaerobaculia bacterium | reverse complement strand
CCTCGAGGTCCTGGTGCGGAGCTCGGCGGCCGACGCCGAGGCGCGCCCGGTGGCGGACCTCGACCGGGCGCCGGCGGGCTCCGACTCGGCCTGGGCCGAGCTGCCGTTCGACGGCGAGGTCGGCCTGTGGTCGGCCCACGGCGGGGCGGCTGTCGGCCTGCGGCCGGGCGCCAGGGGACGGTGCACCCAGTCCCTCGACCGCCGCGTCGAGGGCATCGTCGGCTCCGACGGCGACACGCCAGTGATCGACTGGATCGAGGAGCACCAGCGGTGCACCGCCGAGGCGGAGCTGTCGGGCGGCTTCTACCCCCGCTGACGACCGTGCGCTACCCTGGGTCGGAGGAGGCCCCCCATGACCTGCTTCGCGCTCGGCGTCAACAGCGCCTACCACGAGCCGTCGGCGGCCCTGGTGGCCGACGGCCGCATCGTCGCCTTCGCCGAGGAGGAGCGCTTCAACCGCGTCCGCCACGGCAAGCGCTCGCGCCTCGACAACCCGGACGAGCTGCCCGAGCTCTCGATCGCCTTCTGCCTCGGCGAGGCCGGGATCGGCTGGGGCGACCTGGCCGCGGTCGGCTACTCCTTCGACCCCGACGCCCGCCTGCGCGCCGCGCTCGAGCGCCCCGACCCCTTCGCCCGGCCCGGCAGCTGGGGGTCGGAGGACGGCGAGCGGCTGTTCCACGCCCACAACCTCGAGGCGGCCAGGGCGCTGCGCGAGCGGGCGCCGCAGGCCGAGCTCCGCCTCCTGCCCCACCACCTCTGCCACGCCGCCTCGGCCTTCCTGGTGTCGCCGTTCGAGGAGGCGGCGGTGCTGGTGGTGGACGGCGTGGCGGAGAGCGACTCGACCTGGGTCGGTCTCGGCTCCGGCAGCACCCTGCGTTGCCTCGAGACCGTGCCCCTGCCCCACTCCCTCGGCTTCTGCTGGGAGAAGCTGTCCGAGCTGCTCGGCTTCGACCGCTACAGCGGCCCGGGCAAGCTGATGGGCTACGCCTGCACCACCGATGCCGTTGGCGAGCTGTCCGGCCGCGACCACCTGGCGGCGATGCGCGAGATCGTGCGCACGGAGCCCGGCGGCACCTTCTCGGTCGACGCCGACGCCTGGCGCTTCCGCGCCGACGACGACTTCTCCGGCCTCGAGCGACGCTTCGGCCCGCGCCGGCCGGCCATGGTCGACCGCTACGAGGACGCCTCGGTGGCCGCCGCCCTGCAGGCGGTGACGAGCGACGTCCTGGTCCACCTCGCGCGGCGGGCGCACGAGCTCTGCGCCGCCGCGGCCGGCCACCCGGTCGACGACCTGTGTCTCGCCGGCGGCGTGGCCCTCAACTGCGTCGCCACCTACGAGATCGCCACCCGTACCCCGTTCCGGCGGGTGTGGGTGCAGCCGGCGGCCAACGACGCCGGCACCGCCCTCGGCGCGGCGGCGCTGCTGGCGCTCGCGGCCGGCCAGGCGCGACCGCGCATGGACCACGCCTACCTCGGCCCGGCCTTCGACCACGGCGCCATGCAGGCCGCCCTGGAGGCGGCCGGCCTCGCCTTCACCCGGCCGGAGAGCGTGGCCGTCGAGGCGGCGACGCGCCTCGAGCGGGGCGAGATCGTGGCCTGGTTCCAGGGCCGCCAGGAGGTCGGCCCGCGCGCCCTCGGCAACCGCTCCATCCTCTGCGACCCGACCCGCTTCGACAGCCGCAACCGCCTCAACGCGCGGGTCAAGTACCGCGAGTCGTTCCGGCCCTTCGCGCCGAGCGTCCTGCCGCACGCGGTCGAGAGGCTGTTCTCGTCGCCGCCGGGCCTGTACGCCACCCGCCACATGCTCGCCGCCCTGCCCCTCGCCAGCCGGCGGCTGGTGCAGGTGATCCCGGCCGTGATCCAGGAGAACGGCTCCACCGGCGAGGCCACCGCCCGCATCCACTCGGTCGAGCGGGAGCACAACCCGCTCTACGCCGCCCTGCTCGACGAGGTCGAGCGCCGGATCGGCCTGCCGGCGGTGCTCAACACCTCCTTCAACATCTCCGAGCCGATCGTCACCACCCCGGCCGAGGCGGTGGCGACCTTCGCCCGCTCGGGCATGGACGCGCTCGTGCTGGGGCCCTTCCTGGCCGTCCGCGACCGGGGCGGGCGATGAGCCGCGAGCCGCTGGTGGTCGAGTGGAGCGAGGCGCTGGTCGACTCCCGGCCCGGCCACCGGCTGATGGTGGTGCTGCGCGCCCCGGGCTGCGCGTGGGCGGCCCAGGGCGGCTGCTCGAACTGCCCGTTCCCTGCCGCCATGGGCACCCGCGAGCCGGTGGCGGCGGAGGACCTCGTCGCCCAGCTCGAGGTGGCGGCGGGGGCGGTGCCATCGGGCGACCCCGGCCCGGTGACGGTCGAGCTGATGGTGTCGGGCTCCTTCCTCAACCCCGGGGAGGTGCCGGAGGCGGCGCAGGCGCTCCTGGCGCGCCGCGCCGCAGCCATCCCCGGCGCCGCCCGGTTGCTGGTCGAGAGCCGGCCCGAGTACGTCGAGGCGGACCGGGTGCGGCGGCTGGTGGCCGCCGCGGCGGGGGTGCCGCTCGCAGTCGGCGTCGGCCTGGAGACCGCCGACGACCGCATCCGCCAGGAGCGGATCCGCAAGGGCTTCACCTGGGAGCAGTTCGAGCAGTCGGCCAGGGTCCTGGCGGCAGCCGGCGCCGAGCTGCTGGTGTACGTCCTGCTCAAGCCGATCGCCACCGCCGAGGGGGAGGCGCTGGAGGACGCGGTGGCCACCGCCGCGCGCGTCTTCGCCCTCGGCCGCGAGCTCTCCCTGCCGGTGCGGGTCGCCCTGCAGCCGTGCTTCGTGGCGCGCGGCACGCCGCTCGCGGAGGCGTTCGTCGCCGGCCGCTACCGGCCGCCGTGGCTGTGGTCGGTGGTCGAGGTGGTGCGGCGGGCGGCCCCGCTCGGGCCCCTCCAGGTCGGGCTGTCCGACGAGGGCCTCGACGCCCTCTGCCAGGCGTCCAACTGCGCCCGCTGCAGCTCGCGCGTCCGCGCCGCCCTCGCCGCCTTCAACGCCGGCGCCCCGCTGGTCGACCTCGACCGGCTCGACTGCGACTGCCGCGCGGTCTGGCGGCGGGAGGTCGAGGCGGGCTGACCGCCCGGACGGCCCGTCGACGGGAGCCGCGCTTCCCGCTACCATGGTGGGACGGCTGAGAGGCACCGGGCGCGCGCTCGCTGCGCCGGCCCGGCGAGGAGGTTCGACATGGGGAACAAGCGCAAGGAACGCACCGAGGCCACCTACGACCCGTACCACATCTGGCTGGCCGGGCTCGGCGCCGCCGCCCGCGCCGAGGAGGAGGGCTCGTCGCTGTTCGAAGACCTCTCGGAGCGCGGTCGCGAGGTGGTCGCCGCCAGCGGCAAGAAGGCCCGCAAGCGGATGCAGCAGATCGGCGACCGGCTGCAGGACTGGGTGCAGGTAGCCGGCCAGGACCTCGGCCGCTGGTTCGGCCGCCAGGTCGAGGGCGCGGCCCGCCGGGCCGGCCTGCCGAGCGCCGACGACCTGTCCGGCCTGACCGAGCGCGTCGCCGACCTGGCCGCGCGGCTGGAGCGGGTCGAGCGCGCCCGCCGGGCCGAGGGCAAGGCGAAGGCGGGGCGCCG
>CAYTJW010000668.1:0-3596 GCA_964438135.1 uncultured Thermoanaerobaculia bacterium | reverse complement strand
ACGGCGACGACCGCGGCAGAATCGAGGCGGGCGAGGAGGTGGGGGAAGGCGGGCGCCGTCAGGGCCTCATGGAAGCGGCCGCCACGCAGCACCACCGCCACCCAACCTCCGGACCAGCCATCGACGCCGGCGACAACCGGCGAGACGGAGGTGGGAACGCACGCGGCATGGGTCACACGGGGAGTGTACGACGGCACGATCGAATGGGGGCCCGCTCGGTTCCACGCGGGATCCCTCGGCCGAGCTCGCCCGGCCTCGGGATGACGTGATGGGGGGCGACCGCGCGGGGGTCGGGCCGAGCTCGGAGAGGCACCACGCCCCGCACAGCAGGCGCCGGCCGGGAGTCGCCGACGGCCTGCCGAGCCCCGGCGCTCGCTTGACTCCCCACCCCGACAGGTGTTGACTCGAGGTGATGCCATCTGCAGGAGCCGTCGCCGACTGGCTGCGCATGAGCGACGAGGAGGTCCTGCGGCGGTTCGAGAGGATCACGGTGTGGAAGGCGGGCGGGCAGCGGGCGCCGCACAAGCCGCTGCTGCTGCTGTGGGCGCTGGCGCGGCTCGTGCGGGGTGAGGGGCGGCTGGCGGGCTTCGCCGAGGTCGACGGGCCGCTCCGGCGACTTCTCGCGGGCTTCGGGCCGCCGCGACGCAGCTACCACCCGGAGTACCCCTTCTGGCACCTGCAGTCCGACGGGCTGTGGGAGATCCCGGAGCGCGAAGCACTCGAGGCGGTACTGGCGCGCCGGGTGCGCAAGAACAACCCGGCGCAGCGTGCGCTGCTGGCGGAGGGGGCGCAGGGCGGCCTGCCGCAGAGTCTGGTCGAGCGCCTGCGCGGCCAGCACGCGCTCGTCAACCGCGTGGTGCAGGCGCTGCTCGACGGCAACTTCCCGCGCTCCGTGCACGAGGAGCTGCTCGACGCGGTCGGCATGCCGTGGGTGCCGGTGGTGGGCCCCCGGGTCCTCGCCTTCCGGGAGACCGTCCTGCGCATCTACGAGCGCCGCTGCGCGGTGTGCGGCTTCGACGGCCAACTGGGCGGGAGCGACCTCTGCCTTGACGCCGCGCACGTCCGCTGGCACGCGGCCGGCGGGCCGGACAGCGAGGACAACGGCCTCGCGCTCTGCTCCTTCCACCACCGGGCGTTCGACCGCGGGGCGCTGTCGCTGGACGCGGGCTTGCGGGTCCTCGTCTCCCAGCACGCCCGCGGCGGCGCGGCGATCGAGGAGTGGCTGCTGCGCTTCGCCGGGCGGCGCATCGTCGGCCCGCAACGGGGCACGCCGCCTCCGGCCGAGCGACACCTCGCCTGGCACCGGCGCGAGGTGTTCCTCGGGCCGGCGAGGGCGGCGGCGGGGTGAGGGGAGCTGAGGGCAGCGGGGGATGACCGAAACGCGCGACGGCTGGCGGGAGTGGTTCGAGCGGGCGTGGGCGTTCCGGGAGGAGGTCGTGTACCGCGACCTCTTCGGGGACACCGGGCCCGGCATCTTCGTCCTCGACCCGTCCATCTTCGTCGACACCTTCAAGCAGGAGAGCTTCGACCCGCGCTGGCTCTTCTCCGGGGTCTTCGAGTCCCCGCCCAACGACAGGCACTCGTCGTGGCTCTACGTCTCCTCGGGGCTGTCCAACCCCTGGGAGGACGACGCCCCCGACCCGACCGGCGTCTCCGGCCTCGGCTGCGAGCTGGTGCTCGAGAGCGTCGCCCGCGGCGAGTGGGCGATCCGGCGCGTCCAGCACCTGGTGGCGTTCCAGACTCTCCTCGCCTGCGGCCGGTACCCGGGCCGGGGCCTGCTCGACGTCCACGACCGCATCCCGCTGCGGGCTCCGATCACCCCCGAGCCCTCGGAGCTGACGTGGCTCTTCGTCGCCGAGCCCGAGGGCTACCCCGCCTCCGCGCAGCTCCCGAGCGGGAGGGTCGACTTCCTCCACGTGGTCGGGATCACGGAGGCCGAGGCGCGTCTCGCTCGGGAGCGCGGCGGCGGCGAGCTCGTGGAGCTCCTCCGCAGGGCGGGGGCGTTGCCGGTCACGGACCCGGCTCGTGCGTGCACGGTGGCGAGGCGGTAGGGGCTGGCGGCGCCGACTCGCCACCAGGGCGCGGGCCCGGACCTGACCCTGACCTTCGAGCGCGACGGGGCGCGGTTCGCGGCGGTCGTGCTCGAGTGCAAGCACTCCGCCGACCCGGGCTACCTGCTCGGCGGCTACCACGAGGCGATCCTCTACCGGTGGGAGTACGCCCCCGAGCTGACGCGCTGGCCGAGGTCGACCCTGGTCAGCTCGAGCCCCCTCCCCGGCGCCACGCGCGCCGACGACGACGTCATCGCGGTCGGCTGGCCGGAGTGGCCGCCGGAGGTCGTCACCGAGGCGCTGGTCGGGGTCGCGGTCGGGGCGAACTGAGCGGCCCGGCAGGACGGGTGGGCTCGCCTCGGACGACGTCGGCGCAGCTGGACCGGGTACCGGCCCGTGTCCGGACACCAGGGCTCGCGGGGCGCCGCCGCCTCACCGCACGGGCCTTGGCCAACGGTTGCGCGGCTCGAGTCCCGGGGCGACAATGGAGTCGGAGGCGACGATGGCGACGGCCCCGGACGGGCTCCTGCAGCGCATCACCGTCGACCCGACGGTCGCGGGCGGCATGCCGTGCGTCCGCGACACGCGAGTCCTCGTGGCGACCCTCCTCGACGGCCTCGCCGAGGGGCTGAGCGTCGAGGACCTGCTCGACCACTACCCGCAGCTTGAGCGCGAGGACGTTCGCGCCGCCCTGGCCTACGGCGGGGCTCTCGCTCGGGAGAACACCTGGAAGCTCGCGGTATGAGGCTGAAGCTGGACGAGAACCTCTCCCGGCACCTCCAGCCCGCCCTCGCGTCCTTCGGTCACGACGTCAGCACGGCCGCCGACGAGGGGCTCCTGTCGCAACCCGACGAGGTGGTCGCCAGGGCGGCCGCAGCCGAGGATCGTCTGCTGCTGACCCTCGACCTCGGGCTCGCCGACCTCCGCCGCTATCCGCCCGGCACCCACCCCGGGATCATCCTGTTCCGCCCGCCGAGCCTAGGGCCTCTCACGGTCAACCGATTCATCGCCGCCTTCGTGGCCTCGACCGCCCTCGACGACCTCGGCGGCTGCCTCGTGTCCGTCGAGGCCGACCGGGTCAGGGTCCGGCGGCCCCCCAGCGTCTGACCGCCCCCGCTCTCCCGGCGCCCGTCGATCCCCCACGGACCCGGGACAGGCCGGCCCGCCGCCACCGCAGCTGGCGCAGCGCCCCGCCAGGCAGTCCGTTGACCGGCCCGACGTTGTTGACGTTGGACGCCGATCGCCCTCGGGCGCTGCCGAGACGGCGTACCCGCCACCGGTTGCGGAACGGTCTACCCGGGCACCCGACTTCGACAGTAGCGGGCGACCCCGCGCTCCACGGCGCGGGCCCTGCAAATGGTCGATTCAACCACCCTTTCCATGGTGCCGGAGCCGCAGCGGGCTCGGTGGAGTCCGCCGCCTCACCTCCAGATCGCGACCAGCCGTCCGGTTTCGTCGCATTCGGGGTCCGCGGGCAGCGGCAGCGCCTTGCCGCGGGCGCAGCGGGCGGCGGTCTGAGCCGCGGCGGCGGCGTCGAGGAGGTCG
>CAYTJW010000667.1:0-3601 GCA_964438135.1 uncultured Thermoanaerobaculia bacterium | reverse complement strand
CGGCCGGTCGGCGGGCGCGAGCGGCCGCGCGCCGACCTCGACCCGCTGGCTGGCCGGCGAGGGCTGCGAGGCGAGGCGCACCAGGGGCAGGGCGAGGAGACCCGCGACGACCACCGCGCGCAGGGCGCGGGGTCGGCCGGGGCGCCTCGCCCAGCGGCCGCCGGCGACGACCAGCGCCGCGGCGATCGACCAGGCGACGGCGTCCTGGCCGAGGGTGCGGTGACTGCGGCCGGAGAGGAAGTCGGTGTGCAGGTCGGCGTTGGCCACGCTGAGGGCCGCGGCGCCGAGGAAGACCAGGCCGGCGGTCTCCGGCAGCGGCCACCAGTCGGCACTCGCGCCGGCGCCGCGCAGGCGGGCGAGGCCGGCGAGCAGGGCCAGCGCCAGCGTGCCCGCGACCGTGACCCCCCAGCCGACCCACAGCACGGCCTGGCCGAGGATGACCCGGGTCGTGAGCGGGACCTCCGGGTTGAGGCGCATCACCAGCACCTCGGCCAGGATGCCGACCAGGCTGCCGACGGTCAGCGCCTGCAGGGTCAGGCTGCGCCAGCGCACGGGCACCATGGTAGCCTGGGCCCGGGCCGGGCACGAGGAGGAGGCGGTGGTCGACAGTCGACAGGCGCTCTGTGTCGCGCTCGACGGCAGCGACCGCGGCTGGCTCGAGGCGACCGCCCGCTCCCTGGCCGGCACCGTCGGCTGGGTCAAGGTCGGGCTGGAGTCGTTCACGGCCCACGGCCCCAGCCTGGTCGGGGCCCTGGTGGCGGCGGCCGGGCGGGTCTTCCTCGACCTCAAGCTGCACGACATCCCGGAGACGGTGCGGCGCTCGAGCGCCAACTGCGCCGCGGCCGGGGCCGACCTGCTCACCGTTCACGCCGCGGGCGGGCGGGCGATGCTCGAGGCCGCGCGGGTGGGGGCGCGGTCGGCCGGACCGGCGCGAGTGGTGGCGGTCACCGTGCTCACCAGCCTCGACGGGGCGGCCCTGGCGGAGCTCGGCCTGCCGTCGCCGACCGAGCCGCTGGTCGTGCGGTGGGCGCGGCTGGCGCGTGATGCCGGCCTGGACGGGGTGGTCTGCTCCGCTCGCGAGGCGGCGGCGGTTCGCGCCGCCTGCGGCGCCGGCTTCCTCGTCGTCACCCCCGGGGTCCGCCCCGCCGGCAGCGCGGCCGACGACCAGCGGCGGGTGGTGACGCCGACCGCAGCCATCCTGGCCGGGGCCGACCTGCTGGTGGTGGGTCGGCCGATCACCGCCGCCCCGGACCCGGTCGAGGCGGCGCGCGGCATCCTCGCCGAGGTGGCGCGAGCGCGACAGGGGGTGGGGGCCGCCGGGGCGGAGCGGCCCGACCGCTCGGGGGAGCCGAGCGCCGAGGGGTGACCGCGGCGGGGCCGTCAGAACAGGGGTCGGCTCTGGTTGATGTCCTTGTGCCAGACGTGCTGGTAGACGCCGTAGTCGAGCTCGACGTCGAACGAGACCTTGATCTCGATGTACTTCTCGGCGCGGGTCACCTTGATCGCCTCCGCCGGGATCGGCAGGCGCAGCTCCTGGGCCTTGGAAGCGAGGCGCTGCTGCATCTTCTTCGGGTCCCGCCACTCGATGTTGTTGCCCTTGTCGGCGATCCTCGTCACCTCGTCCTGGAACTCGTAGACGCGCATGTAGACCGGCACGGTCTTGATGGCGACCACGACCGCGATCACGACGACGATCAGCCCGATGATGCACCCGGGCGTGATCTCACCCCGCTGGAAACGTGACCCTCGCATGCTCGTCGTCCCTCCCCTCCCCGAGTATCGCACAGGTCTCCGGGTGGCGGGGAGGCTCCCTGGGGGGACCGCCGGGCGGGCGAGGGTGGCGCGGTGCTCCGGGCTGCCGGGGAGCGACGTGGCCCCGGCCCTCGACCGCCGGTTTTCTCGGGGTCTCAGCGGATGAGCCGGAACTGCCGTTCCCAGCGCGTCTTGGTGAAGAAGTGCACGACCACGTCGGCGAGCTGGGCGAGGCGCCGGCCCATCCCGCGCCACTGCCAGTCGTCCCGCTCGGCCTCCCACGACCAGTAGATGACGACTGCCCTGCCCTTCACGTAGCTCACCGGCACCGGCCCCCAGAAGCGGGAGTCGAGGGAGTTCATGCGGTTGTCGCCGAGGCAGAAGATGCGCCCCGGGGGGACCGTGTAGGAGCCGTCCGGGTTGACCTCGAGGCCGAGGGCGCGGCGCCGTGAGGGGTCGCGCGGCGGGAAGACGTCCTTCTGGTCGAGGACGGTGAGGAGCTCGCGCTCGTCGCGGTTCGGTCCGGGCTTGTAGACCACGTGCGGCTCCTCCTGCTCGACGCCGTTGACGACCAGGAAGCGCTCGACGCGGGGAAGGCCCTCGACGACGACCCGGCGGGCGTTGACCTGGACCCTGTCCCCGGCCACCGCCACGCAGCGTTTGATGAAGTCGCGGCGCGGGTCCTCCGGGTACTTGAACACCACGACGTCGCCGCGGCGGGGGGTCCGGTAGGGCAGGAGGCGGTGGAGGAGGGTGTCGGCGTGCTGGGCGAAGACGAACTTGTTGACGACCAGGTGGTCGCCGACCAGCAGGTTGTCCTCCATCGACCCGGACGGGATCTTGAAGTTCTCGAACACGAAGGTCCGCACGAACAGGGCGAGGATGAAGGCGACCAGGATCGCCTCGTAGTACTCGCGGACCACGCTCTTCCTCATGCCACCTCCCCGGCCCCGCGGGTCGCCCTGGCGCGGCCACCGCGGACGGACATCATACCGCTCCGCCGGCCGCGACCGGCCGCGCCCTCATGCCCGGTGGTTGCCAGGCCTCGCGCGGCGAGGCGTCGACCCGGCGCGGGTCGGTGCGACGGCCGCGGGCAAAGGCGAGCTGACCGGCGTGGGCGATCATCGCCCCGTTGTCGGTGGTGAGCGGCAGCGAGGGCAACAGGACCTCGCAGCCGAGCTCGCGTCCGAGCTCGCCGAGCCTCCGCCTGAGCTCGGTGTTGGCGGCGACGCCGCCCGAGGCCGTGATCAGGTCCGGGCGGTGGCGGCGGGCGAGCGCGGGCAACGGCGCCACGAGCTGCTCGACCACCGCCCGCTCCAGGCTCGCCAGCAGCCCGCACAGGGCGGCGTCCGCGGCCGGGTCGGCGTCCGCGCAGAGACCCTGGTCGCGGGCCCAGCGGATGGCGGCGGCCTTGAGACCGGAGAAGGACAGGTCGAGGGAGCCGTCCTTGACCCGGGCGCGGGGCAGCGGCACCCGCTCGGGGTCACCCCGCCGCGCCAGGCGGTCGACCACCGGCCCGCCGGGGTAGGGCAGACCGAGCGCCTGCGCGACCTTGTCGAGGGTCTCGCCGGCGGCGTCGTCGCGCGTCCGGCACAGCCGCTCGGAGCCCTCGGGGCGTTGCAGGAACCAGGCCGAGTGGCCGCCCGAGGCGACCAGGGCCAGGGCCGTCTCCGGCAGGGGGCGGGCGGCCTCGCCCGCGGGGCTGAGGAAGGGCGAGGCGAGGTGCCCCTCGAGGTGGTCGACGCCGACCAGCGGCAGGTTGCGCCCCCAGGCGAACGCGGCGGCGAAGCGCACCCCGACCAGCAGGGCGCCGACCAGGCCGGGGCCGCAGGTCACCGCCACCAGCTCG
>CAYTJW010000666.1:2296-3604 GCA_964438135.1 uncultured Thermoanaerobaculia bacterium | reverse complement strand
TCCCGCGCCAGCTCGCGCGACAGCTGCAGCAGGGGCAGCAGGCGGCCGCCGCGGCCGAGGTCGAGGGCCGCCCGCACGCTCGCGACCCGCGCCACCACTGCCCGAGAGGTCGCGGCGGCAAGCTCGGGCGGGGCGTCGCACGCGCCGAGCGCCTCGGCGATGGCCACCGGACCGGGCAGCTGCAGCACCTGGCAGCGGGAGCGGATGGTCGGCAGGACCTTGCCCGGGTTGGCGGCCAGGAGCAGGAAGACGACGTGATCCGGCGGCTCCTCCAGGGTCTTGAGGAAGGCGTTGGCGGCCTCGGTGCCGAGGCGGCCGTCCTCGACCCCGTCGAAGATCCACAGCCGCCGCGAACCCTCGAACGGCCGGCCGGCGACGCTCTCCACCACCTTGCGCACCTGCTCGACCTTGATCAGCCGCGCCCCGGCCTCGGCCCGCACCACCTCGACGTCGGGGTGGAGACCGCGGCGGGCGCGGTCGCACGACGAGCAGGCGCAGCCCGCCGCCCCGCCCTGGCGGCAGGTGACCATGGCCGCCACCTCCGCCGCCACCAGCTCCCGGCCGAGGCCGGCCGGCCCGACCAGCAGCAGCTGGGGCGGGAACGCGCCGCGGCCGAGGGCCGAGCGCAGCCGGTCGAGGGCCGGCGTCACCAGCTCGAGCCAGGTCTCGCGCGCCAGCTCCTCCGGCGTCCACCAGGCGACGCCGGTCACCGCAGCTCCCCCGGCAGCACCGCCACGACTCGCCGCCAGACCTGCTCGGGGTCGCCGTCGGCTGCCACCACCCGCACCCGCCCCGGCGCGCGCGCGGCGAGGTCGAGGAAGCCCTGGCGCACCCGGCGGTGGAACTCGGCCGGCTCGAGGTCGAGGCGGTTGGCCGCCTGGCCTCTGCCCGAGCCGCGGGCGAGCGCCCGCTCGAGCGCCACCTCGGGGTCGAGGTCGAGGAGCAGGGTCAGGTCCGGCTCGAGGCCGCCGGTGGCGAGGCGGTTGAGCCCCTCGACCAGCCCCTCGCCGAGACCCCGGACCACGCCCTGGTAGACCGTCGAGGAGTCGGCGAAACGGTCGCACAGCACCACCGCCCCGCGCGCGAGCGAAGGCCGGACCAGGCGCTCGACGTGGTCGCGCCGGGCCGCCTCCATCAGCAGCAGCTCGACCACCGCGTCCGGCTCGAGCGCCGGGTCGAGCACCACCGCCCGCAGCGCCTCGGCCAGCGGCGTGCCGCCCGGCTCGCGGGTCCGCACCACCTCGCGGCCCAGGCCCGCGCAGTGCGCCGCCAGCCGCTCGAGCACGGTGCTCTTGCCGGTCCCCTCGC
>CAYTJW010000666.1:0-2249 GCA_964438135.1 uncultured Thermoanaerobaculia bacterium | reverse complement strand
GAACCACCCCCTGGCCACGGGTGGGAGTGTACGGGTTCCGACCCGCCGAGTGAAGCGGAGCGGCCGCCGCCGGGGGCTATCATGGGTGGGAGGTCCGCGCGTGACAGGTCGACCGTGGAGTCGGGTCATCCGCGCCGCGACGGCCGCGCTGCTCGCGCTCGCCGCCCCGGCGGGCGGCGAGGAGTGCGGCCCGTGGGTGGCGGTCGAGGCGTCGCGCTACCGGACCGACCTCAACGCGGTGGCGCGCGGCCGCGACCGCTGGGTGGCGGTCGGCGAGCTCGGCGCCGTCGCCACCAGCGAGGACGGCTGGACCTGGCACGACCGCTCCACGGGGACGTCTTGGTCGCTGCAGGACGTGACCTGGACCGGC
Organism: uncultured Thermoanaerobaculia bacterium; assembly: GCA_964438135.1. Lineage (GTDB taxonomy): Bacteria > Acidobacteriota > Thermoanaerobaculia > Thermoanaerobaculales > Sulfomarinibacteraceae > CAYTJW01. The sequence continues at coordinate 1,879 of CAYTJW010000666.1, read as the reverse complement.
GAGCTGTACGTGGCGGTGGGCGGCGAAGAGCTCGGCGGTGGGCCGCCGGACGAGCTGGCTGGCGCGGGGGTGGTCCTCACCAGCCCGGACGGCATCTCGTGGCGGCAGGCGGTCCTGCCCGCGGGCGGCGCCGGCATCGGCCCCCTCTACGGCGTGACCTGGGCGCACGGCGAGCTGGTGGCGGTGGGGGACGACGGGGTGGTGCTGCATAGCCCGGACGGGCGGACCTGGACCGGCCCGTTCCGGGTCGAGCCGCCGCCGCTGGTCTTCCCGGCCAGCCTCTACGACGTGGCCTGGGCCGGCGAGCGCTGGGTGGCAGTCGGCGGGTTCCCGCTGGTGGGCGTGGTCGCCTGGAGCGAGGACGGCGAGATCTGGGCGACCGAGGCCGGGCCGTTTCCCTACCGCATCGAGGCGGTGGCCGCCGGCGGGGGACGGGTGCTCGCCCTCGACTACCACGGCGGGACGCTGGTGCGCGAGGGCGGTGCCGGGTGGGAGCGGTTCGAGCCGGAGTGGCACCCCCGCATGGCGGACCTGGCGTGGAACGGCCGCTGCTTCGTCGCCGTCGGCTCCCACTACCCCGCCTCCGACTCGCCGCCCGCGACCGCGGTCCTCACCACCCTCGACGGGCGGGAGTGGACGTGGGTGGACGAGCGACCCTCGGGCCGCCTGCAGGGAGTCGCGACCGACGGCCCGCGTCTGGTCGCGGTCGGCGAGCGCGGCACCTGCGGTGCGAGCCCGGACGGGGCGCGCTGGTGGTGGCCCGGGCCGGCCACCTTCCACTGGCCGCACGACCTCGTGGCCGCCCCGGACGGCCTGCTCGCGGTCGGCCACCTGTGGCGGATGTGGAGCGACAGCTTCTTCGGCCCCATGCCGCTCGCGTCCGAGGTCGCCCGCTCGGCGGACGGGGTCCACTACCCGTGGTCTGACTTCGGCGTCCCGTTCCAGCCCAACGGCGTCGCGGGCGACGCTTCGGCGGCGGTGGTGGTGGGCTGGGCCGGCAACAACCGGACTCCGGTGCTGCTGAGCGAGGGCGGCGGCGAGTGGCGGCTCGTCGGCGGCGACGCGGCTCCCGGCGTCAGCCTCTACGGCGTCGTCCGGGGCGACCCCGGCTTCGTCGCGGTCGGCGGGGGTTTCCTGCCGACCGTCGTCCACAGCGTCGACGGCGAGACCTGGACGCCGGCCGCGCTCGCCGGCGAGGACCCCCTCCACGACGTCGCCTGGACCGGCGCCGGCTACGTTGCCGTCGGCGGCTGGTCCGGCTGGTCCAGGTCGAGCGCCGCGACCAGCCCGGACGGGCAGACCTGGACGGTGGCGACCGGCCTGCCCGCCACGAACCTCCTGGGCGTCGCCGGCAACGGCGCGGTGACGGTGGCGGTCGGCGAGGGCGGCGCGGTCCTGTCCAGCACCGACGGCGCGCCCTGGACGGCCGAGGCGAGCGGCACCGACGAGCTTCTGCTCGACGCAACCTGGACCGGCCGCGACTTCCTGGCGGTGGGCCACGGCGGCACCGTGCTGCGGAGCGAGGACGGGCACGCCTGGCAGGACCAGAGCATCGACCCGCGCAACGACCTCGAGGCGGTCGCGGCCCTCGGCGACCGCCAAGTGGTGGCCGGCGCCGGAGCCGTGTTGGCTCGCGACTGCCCGCCCGGCCCGCCGGCGACGGCGACCGCGCGGCTGGTGATCCCCTCGGTCGCGGACCTGGTCGGCGCGCACGGCGTCCACTGGCGCTCACGAGCCGTCCTGCACAACCCCCACCCGCGCACGGTTCTGGCCTGGGTCGAGCTGCTGCCCCGCGACCGCCCCGGTCCCGGCCCCGCGCCCGTGCCGCTGGCGGTGCCGGCCGGGGCGACCGTGGACCTCGACGGCGAGCTGGCCGTCC
>CAYTJW010000665.1:0-3606 GCA_964438135.1 uncultured Thermoanaerobaculia bacterium | reverse complement strand
ACGCCGGCCGACACCGCCGGCCCGGCCTCGGCCACGCCGACCAGGTCGAGGCCGAGGCCGAGCGCCTCGCGCCCGAGGGCGACCCGGAGCTCCTCCACCGCCCCAGTATGGCGGATCCAGTGCCCCCGCCGCTTCCCCTTCCCGCCCGCGCCCGCGTGGGGTAGAGTGGGCCGGTCGTGCGGGCGCGTGCGCTCCTGGTCGTCGCGGCGCTGGCCTCGCTCGGGGGGACGGGTGCCTCCGAGCATACCCCGGCCGGGGTCGTGGCCGCGTCGGTCGGCGAGACGGTGGTGCTGCTCGACCCGGCCACGCGGGTGACGGTGGTCTTCCCGACCGGGCCGGTCGGCTGGCTGTACCCCGCCCCCGGCGGGGTGCTGTTCGCGCCGGACCTGGTCAACGGCCGGACCAGCGTGCTCGACCTCGTCGGCCGCACGATGAGAGAGCGGCTCGACGGCGTGACCATGCCGCTGTTCGGCGAGCAGGCCGACCGCTACATGGTCGTGGCCGGCGGCGAGGTGATCGTCGCCAGCTACCCCGAGCGGGCGGTGGTGACGCGCCAGCCGTGCGACGTCGCCAGCCCATGGCAGGTCATCCTGGTGCCGGACGAGACCGCGCTCCTGATCCTGGACCGCGCCCCGGAGGGTGGTCGGGCGGCGAGCCTGGTCGCCCTCGACCTGCTCCACGGCCAGGAGGTGTACCGGCGCCAGCTCGAGGGCGACGTGGTGCGCATGGCGCTGTCGCCGACGCTGGGGCTGCTGGCGGTGGCGGACGCGACCGGCAGCGTGTGCCTGCTCCAGCCCGGCGGCGGCTTGCCGGTGGGCTGCTGGCCGATGCCGGGGAGCCCGCGCGACCTGGTGTTCGCGGGCGACCCGGAGCAGCTGGCGGTGGCGGTGGCCACCCCGGCCGGCGCCGGCACCCTGCAGCTGATGCGGTTCAAGCACCGGCCGGACGGGACCGAGGTGAGGACCGAGCCGACCGCCCTCGCCGGCGCGCCGGTGCGGCTCGCGGCCGACCCCTCAGGCGCCTTCCTCGCCGTGGGCCTGGCGACCGGGGTCGAGCTGGTCGAGCTCCGCCACCGCCGCAGCCTGGGCGTGGTGCCCCTCGAGGCCTCGCCCCGCGACCTGGCCTGGTGCGACCCGAGCCGACCCGGGCCGCTGCTGCCGGAGTGGTCCGACCAGAAGCCGCCCACCCTCGAGATGGGGCGGGGGCCGGGGGCGGGGCGGTGACGCCCTCGCCCCTCCCCGGGTTGCCACGGGAGTGCCGCGGCGCCGCCCCGGCGCGGCCACGGCAGGGCCGCACCGTCGAGGCTCGAGGGCGGTTGGTCAACGTGGCGACGACGGGCACGGGCGGGCGCGGCAGGCACCGGGCAGGGGCGAGGGATGGCGGCTGAGCCGGTCGAGCTGACCCTGCACCCGGTTCCCCGCAGCCGGCGCGACGCGATCGACGTGGCGGGTCTGATCCGCGAGCGGCACGGCGACGTCCTCGCCGGCCGCAGGCTGGTGCAGTACTGCTCGCTGCACACCACCGCCGGCTACCTGGAGCAGGAGGTGGCTCACCGCCTCGGCCACTGCCGGGCCGGCGTCGAGCCCTTCGTCGGCCACTTCCAGCGCCTGTTCCCGCACGCCGCCGGCTACCGCCACGACCGCATGGAGGAGCGCCCCGAGCTGTCGGCGGAGCAGCGCCTCCTCGAGCCGCGCAACGCCGACGCCCACCTCGCCTTCATCGGCTCCGGCCTCGCCAGCTGCGTCACCTATCGCCACCGGCCCGGGGAGCCGGTGTTCTTCCTCGAGCTCGACGGCGTCTGCGACGGCCGGGTGCGGACCCGCACCACCGCCGTGGTCGGCTACGACCAGGAGCGGGAGGTGGCGCGGTCGACCTTCGCGGTGCCGGTCGCGGACCACCCGATCGACTCGGTCAACCTGTGGGACCGGCGCCTGGGCCTGCTCGACGCGGCGGCGGACCTGCTCGAGGCCCACCCGGTGCGCTGCGGCCGTCTCGACCTCGCCCTCGACCCGGACGAGGGGTGCGCGGCGATCACGGTCAACGAGTTCGAGACCCTGCTCATGCGCCACGACCTGGCCGAGGTGCTGCGGGACCCGCTCCGCTTCGTCGCGGCTCAGGGGAGGCGGGTCCTGGCCGACCCGCGGGCGGTGCCGCAGAAGAGCCTCGGCTACGCCCGCTACGACGTGGTGCAGCTGCTCAAGCGGGCGGTCGACGACCTCGGCCTGCGCGGCTCGCTGTTGGAGCGGCTGGTGGCCCGGCTGATGGCCGTCCCGGCCGAGCGGATCCTCAAGCTCAAGCGCCTGGTGCGGCTCCCGGTCTCGGTCAACGGCGGGTCTGAGCCGCAGCTGGTGCAGGGCCGCTACCAGAGCCCGATCCTGATCCAGTGGCGGCGCACGCCCCGCGGCGCCCGCACCCTCCACCTGACCCTGAGCGAGCTGCGGTAGCTCCCCCGGAGGTCGGGGGCGTCGCGCGCCACCCGGGCGGCTCAGACGTTGAACCGGAAGCTGATGACGTCGCCGTCGGCGACGACGTAGCCCTTGCCCTCGAGGCGCAGTCGACCGGCCTCGCGGCACCTGACCTCGCTGCCGAGGGCGAGCAGGTCCTCGAGGGCCATGACCTCGGCGCGGATGAAGCCGCGCTCGATGTCGGAGTGGATCTTGCCGGCCGCCTTCAAGGCGGTGGTGCCGCGGCGGATCGGCCACGCCCGGCACTCGTCCTCGCCGCAGGTGAGGAAGGAGATGAGGTCGATCAGGCCGTAGGCCGAGCGGATGAAGCGCCCCAGGGCCGGCTCGGGCAGGCCGAGCGAGGCGGCGAACTCCTGCTGCTCGGCGGCGGGCATCTGGGCGATGTCCATCTCGACCCGGCCGGCCAGGACCACCAGGCCGACGTCGGCGGTGCGCGCGTGCTCCAGCAGGGCGGGCGGCGGGGGCGCGGCGGCGTCGACCTCGTCGACGTTGAGGACCAGCAGGAGCGGTTTGTGGGTGAGGAAGCGGAAGCCCGCCACCGTCGCCCAGTCGGCCGCGGCGACCCCCTCGACCCCGCGCAGCGGCCGGCCCGCCTCGAGGTGCGCCGCCAGCCTCTCGAGCAGCTCCTTCTCCCCGCTCCGGGACCGCTCCCGCGCCAGGCGGTCGAGGCGACCCTCGATCAGGATGAGGTCGGCGAGGCCCATCTCGCCTTCCAGGGCGACCGCCTCCTGGAGCGGCTCGGCCGCCTCCAAGGCCGGGCCGGGGAAGCCGCGGACGACGTGGCAGAGGGCGTCGACCTCGCGCATGGCGACCAGGGTCCGGCTGTCGAGCCCCCGCCCCTGCGCCCCGGTCGGGGCGGCAGCGACGTCGGTGAAGGTGATCTCGGCGTAGGTCGTCTTCTTCGGCCGGAACAGCCGTGCCAGGGCGTCGACCCGCTCGTCCGGGACCTTGACCGAGCCGAGGTTGGTGCGGCCGCGCGCGGCCTGGTGGCCGGTGTCGGCGGCGAGGCCGGTCAGGGCGTTGAAGACGGTGGTCTTGCCCGACCCGGGGAAGCCCACGAGCCCGATCTTCATGGTGCCGTTCCCATCAGGGCGTGTCGTCGCCCGGCGGCGCCGGCGCCACGCCCGCTGCCGGGCGCCTG
>CAYTJW010000664.1:0-3608 GCA_964438135.1 uncultured Thermoanaerobaculia bacterium | reverse complement strand
GTGGCAGCGCGCCGCGCTCGCCGAGGCGCTGCGCCGTCATGGCCCGCCCCATCGCCTGCTGGTGGTCGGCGCGCCCGAGGCGCTGGTGCTGAGCGGGCGGGTCAACCCGACCCGCTACGTCTTCGTCTACCGCGGCATCGACCGCTTCATCGACCGCCGCGAGCCGGGCGGTTTCGCCGGCTGGCTCGCCTCGCTCCAGTCGGCCGAGCCGGACCTGGTGGTCTACGCACCGGTCTCCGGCACCCTGGTCGAGCCGCTGCAGAGGTGGCTCCGCCGGGGCTTCGTCTGGCGCCGCGTCGGTCCCTGGACGGTGCTCGTGCCCCGTCGGCCGCTGCCCGCCTCGGCTCCGGCGACCCCTCGGTCGTGAGGGCGCTGGCGGCTGCCCTGCCGGCCGGGCGTGGTACCGTGGCGACCGTGGCGACCCTGAGCCCCGCCCAGCTGCCGCCCGGTCGCGACCACCTCGACGAGGTCGACCGGGAGCGCGTCGAGCGCCTCGAGCGGCTGGTCGACGCCGGGCAGGTCGAGGCGGCGCAGGACCTCGCCGAGGAGCTCTGGGCCGAGGCCTGCGACGCCCATCGCGAGCTCTACCGCGGCCTCGCCAACGCCCTCACCGCGGCCTGCGCGGCGGACCGCGGCCAGTCCCGCGGCGCGCGCCAGATCGCCGCCGCGACCCGCGCCATCCTGGCACCGTTCCCGCGCCGCTCGCTCGGCTTCGACCTCGACCTCCTCCTCGCCTCCCTCGACCAACTGGTCGCGACCGGGGACGGCCGCGTCGTGCTGCGGCAGAGTCCCTGATGCCCGAGCTGCCCGAGGTCGAGACCATCCGCCGCGCGCTGGCCCGGCACCTGGTCGGCCGGCGGGTGGCCGCGGTCGAGGTCGGGCCGAAACCGCTCAGACGGCCGCTGGGGCAACCCCTGCTGACCCTGGCCCTGACCGGCCACACCCTGCTCGAGCCCCGCCGGCGCGGCAAGTTCCTGCTCCTCGACCGGGCCGGCGGCGGGTCGCTGCTGGTCCACCTGGGGATGTCGGGCCGCCTGCAGCTGGCCGCCTGCGGCCGGCCGCGTCCGCCCCACACCCACCTCGTCCTGCGCCTCGACTCGGACCTCGAGCTGCGCCTCGTCGACCCCCGTCGCTTCGGCCTCGCCAGCTGGCTCGCGGCGGGCGCCGAGGCCGTCGACCCTTCCCTCCGCCAGCTCGGCCTCGAGCCGCTCGACCCGGGCCTGCCCGCCGCCCTGCCCCGCCTGCTGGCCGGGCGGCGGGCGGCGGTCAAGACCCTGCTCCTCGACCAGCGGCTGGTCGCCGGCGTCGGCAACATCTACGCCAGCGAGGCGCTGTGGCGGGCCGGGGTTCGGCCGACCCGGCCCGGCGGATTCATCTCCCGCGACCGCGTCGCCCGGCTCGCCGGGGCCGTGCAGCAGGTCCTCGCCGACGCCGTGGAGGCGGGGGGCACGACTCTGCGCGACTTCTCCGACCCTCTCGGCGAGCCGGGCCTGTTCGCGGTCCGGCTCGACGTCTACGGCCGCGCTGGCGAGCCGTGCCCGTCCTGTGCGGCGCCGGTGCGGCGGTCGCTGGTCGGCGGCCGCTCGACCTTCTGGTGCGCCCGCTGCCAGCGCTAGCCCGGCCGAGTGGCGGGGCTCAGGGCTCGCACAGGGCGACGCTGATGGTGGCGAGGCGGCGGCCCTCGTGCTCTTCCACCACCGTGCCGAAGCTGGTGCGGTCGCTGCGCAGGTCCCCCACCCTGACCCGGGTGATGTCCTCGACGCACACGGCGAACTCGGCCCGGCCGCCGGCGTCGGTCGCACCCTTGAGGGTCGGCCCGCCGTCCCTGGTCACCTTGACCGCCACGCCGGCTGCCGGCGTCCGGTCGCAGGTCGAGACCACGATCGTGGTCGTGCAGGCCGGCGGCGCCTCGTCCGCCAGGCAGGTCGCGACCACCGACATCAGCACGAGCGTCAGCACCATCACGGGATGACCCTTCATCGACCCACTCCCTGCGCCCGTCGGCGCGCTCACGGCGCCCAACCGTTGCGCCATGATACCCGCTCCCGCGAGGACCGCGCGGGCCGCACCACGACGGGCGGCGAAGTCGAGCCCGCGCGAGCCCGAAGGAGCCGCAGGTCGGCCCCGGCGTTCGCCGGTCAGAGGCGGCGGGCGACCGGAGGGTCGCCCGGCACGACCACCGGCACGAGGTCGACCCGGTCGAGGGCGGTGCACCACTCGAGGTCATCCCGCTGCCCGAGCCGACGCAACCGGTCCGCGCCCGGGCAGGCCAGCAGGCGCTGTCGCAGCGGCTCGAAGTCGGGCGGTGGGCCTACCGCGGCCGCCGCCAGGTAGGCCGCGGCCAGGTCGTCCTCCTCCGCCGGTTCCCGCGCCTCGAGCCCCATCGCCAGCAGCGTCAGCGTCTCCGGCCGCAGCCCGCCCACCGCCCGCAGGACCGCCGCCGCGTTGGCGAAGCTGGCCACCAGCACCGGCCCTGCCGCCGTCAGACGGTGCACCGCCTGGGTGCCGGCCGAGGTGGTGAGGATCACGCTCTGAGCGGGGGTGCGGAGCACGGACGCCGCCGCCGCCGGCGAGTTGCCGCCGTCGCAGCCCTCCAGGGTCAGGCCGCCGCGCTCGCCCAGCAGCAGGCGGCTCGGCTCGGCCGCCTTGAGCCGGCGGGCAACGGCCTCCTCGGCCACCAGCTGCACCTCGCGGGCGCCGGCGGCGAGCAGGGCGATGACCGTGTTGCTGGCGCGGAACACGTCGATCACCGCCACCGCGCCGCGGATCCCCTCCAGCCCCTCGAGCCCGCGCCGGACCCGGACCTCCATCGGTCGCGATGGTACCGGCCGCCCTCCTCCCCGTCGACCACCCCCCTCTCTCCCTCACCCGTGTATCAACGCCCCACCGGCGAGGACCGTAAACCTGGGCGAGGTTGGAAGCACGCACTTCCCACCCCTCCTCCTTCCTTCGGCTCCCACCCCCGGGAGCCTTCTTTTTCGCCCGGTCCCGCCCTGGCCACCGGTGACCCCGCCAGGCAGGGACGCTATCCTGCCGCCGTGGACGTCATCGCCACCCTCGGCGCCACCCGCGACCCCTGGCAGGCCCTGCGCCAGCCGCCCGCCGGGGCGGCGCTGGTGGAGCTGCGGGCCGACCTCCTCCCCGCCCTGGACCTGGCCCGCGCCGTGCGGGAGTGCCCGCTGCCGCTGCTGGTCACCCTGCGCTCCGCGGCCGAGGGTGGGCAGGGGCCGGTCGACCCGGTCGCGCGGCGGGCCGCGATCGAGGCCGCCAGGCTGGCCGGGGCGCCTCTCCTCGACCTCGAGCTGGAGCGGGATGCGGGGCTCATCGCCAGCCTCGGCCTCGAGCCGGAGCGGGTGGTCCTGTCCTGGCACGGCCCCGGCGGCACCCCGGCCGACCTCGACCGCCTGGCCGAGCGCCTGCTGGCGGCGCCGGCGCGCTGGTGCAAGCTGGTCCCGGCGGCCGCCACCCTGGCCGACCTGGGGCGGGTCCTGGCCCTGCACCAGCGGTGGAACCGGGCCCGCCGCGACCGCCGCCGCCTGATCGCCTTCGCCATGGGCCCGGTCGGCGTGCCGTCGCGTTACCTCGGGCCGCTGCTCGGGCCGCCCCTC
>CAYTJW010000663.1:0-3609 GCA_964438135.1 uncultured Thermoanaerobaculia bacterium | reverse complement strand
CCGTGCCCGACCCCGTGCCCGGCGAACGGCCGCGGCGTTCACGGGCGAGCCGAGGTGGGCGCCGCGGCGGCGCGCTACACTGGGCCGCGACCGAGCAGGGCGGAGGGGCAGACCATGCGGTGGACCCGGAGAGCGGTGGCGGCGGTGGCGGTGGGGGTCCTGGGCCTGGCCACGGCGGCGGCGGCCGAGACCCTGGTGCTGCCCGGGGCGGCGCACGCGGCCGGGGCCGCGGGCACGGCCTGGGTCAGCGACCTGCGCCTCTTCAACCCGGGCCAGCGGGCGACGGTGGCCACGGTGCGCTTCACCGCCTACGACGGCGGCGCGCCGGTCGAGGCCAGCTTCGAGCTCGGCCCGGGCGAGCTGCTGGCGCAGGACGACGTGGTCCTGGCCACCTTCGGCCTCGAGGCGGCGGGCTTCCTGACCGTGCACAGCCTGGAACCGCTGGTCGGCGGCCTGCGCACCTCCAACCTGACCCCGGCCGGCAGCTACGGGCAGTACATCAGCGGCGGCGACCGGGCCGCCACCGAGGTCTGGCTCACCGGGCTCGCGGGCGGCGCCTTCCGCACCAACCTCGGCCTGGTCAACCCGGGCCAGGTCGCGGCCCACGTGGTGGTGGGGGTCGGAGCCGGCCGCGAGCTCGACCTCGAGGCGGGCGCCGGCACCCAGCTCGGCCGGCTCGAGGCCTGGGTCGGCTTCGACCCGGCCGGCGACTCGGGCTCGGTCACCGCGCGCACCCCGGTCGCCTGCTACGCCAGCGTGGTCGACAACTCGACCGGCGACCCGACCTACCTGCCCGGCCTGGCGCCGGTGACCGAGGCGGTGCTGGCCGGCGTGGCCCACGCGACCGGCGCGGCCGGCACCAACTGGCGCACCGACCTGTCGCTCCACGCCCTGGCCGCGGCCACGGTCGAGCTGACCTTCGTGCCGTTCGGGACCGCGGGCGCGGGGCTCGCGCCGCAGGCGAGCGTCGAGCTGGCGAGCGGGGAGACGCGGGTGCTGACGGACGTCGTGGCCACCCTCGCGCCGGGGCAGAACGCCTCCGGCCTGGTCTGGCTCTCCGCCGACGCCGAGGTGGTGGCCGCGGCCCGCACCTACAACCTGACCGGGGCCGGCACCTACGGCCAGTCGATCCTGCCGGTCGCAGCCGGGGCCGAGGTGGCGGCCGGGGCGAGCGCGCTGTTCCTGTTCGCGGCCAAGGACCCGACCGGGGCGGCCGGCTTCCGCTCCAACCTGGCCCTGGTCAACCCGACCGGGGACGAGGCCAGCTACCAGGTCGAGCTGCTCGACGGCCAGGGCAAGGCGCTGCGCTCCTCCAGCCTGACCGTGCCGGCGCGCTCGGGCGTGCAGCAGGGCGACGTGGTCGGCTGGCTGGGCGTGCAGGGGCTCGCGGACGGCGTGGTCCGGGTCACCGGCGAGGCGCCCTTTGCCGGCTACCTGTCGTCGGTCGACAATCGGACCGGCGACGCCTCCACCGTCACCCCGCTCGTGGCCGCCGTCAACCGGCCGCCGGTGGCGGCCGACGACCAGGTCTTCACGCCGCAGGACACGGCGGTGACGGTCGATGTCCTGGCCAACGACGCGGACCCGGACGGCGACCCCCTGAGCCTGAGTCGGGTCACCGTGCCGCCTGGCCACGGCAGCGCGGCCATCGCCGGCAGCGCCGTCGCCTACACCCCGGAGGCGGGCTGGAGCGGCGACGACAGCCTCGAGTACGAGGTCACGGACGGCCGCGGCGGCGCGGACCGGGCCCTGGTCAGCCTGAGGGTCAACCCGCCCGGCAACCGGCCGCCGGTGGCCGTGGACGACGTGGCCGCCACGGCTTCCGAGACCGGGGTCGAGGTCGACGTGCTGGCCAACGACGCGGACCCGGACGGCGACCCCCTGAGCCTGAGCCGGGTCACCACCGCCCCGGCCCACGGCACGGCCCAGCTGACCGGCAGCGGCACGGTCTGGTACGCCCCGGCCCCGGGCTTCGCGGGCGACGACGGCTTCGCCTACGAGATCGCGGACGGCCGCGGCGGCTGGGACCAGGCGAGCGTGACCGTGACCGTGGCGCTGCCGCCGCTCGAGGTGGCGTGCGGCGCCGACCCGACCTCGGGCGTCGCGCCGCTCGAGGTGCAGCTCGCCGCGACCGTGACCGGCGGCCTGCCACCCGACGTCTTCGACTGGGACTTCGGCGACGGGAGCGCCCACGCCAGCGAGCAGAGCCCCCTCCACACCTACGTCGCCGCCGGCGGGTACACCGCCGAGGTCACGGTCTGGGACGCGGAGGGCAAGCGGGCGAGGAGCGGGTGGGGGGCGGGGGCAGGGGAGGAGGGCGCCGCTCGGGCCGCCGCGGGCAGCAGCTCGCGTGCGAGGCGTGTCGAACGCTGTACGGTGATGGAGCCCGGAGTCAAGGACTTGCCTTCCGGGCGTGTCGCCTGACGCGGCGCAAGCCATTGTGCCGCAGTGGTTTGGTGCGGCCCCGCGCGTGCTCGCAAACCGGTCTTCGAGCCTCGACCCCGCCCCGCTCTCGGGTGCGCCCGACCCGCCCTCCTCCGGCCGGCCCCGGTTTCCCCGGTGTGGCCGACCCGGACCGGTGCTCCTGCCCGAGGTGCAGCCGGTGGTGGGTCGGAGGTCGCCCCGGGCTCCTAGCCCGGGCCTCCCCGCCGGCCGTCGGGGCGACGCGGCTCCCTGTCCGAGGGCGGCGCCGGGCCGAGGCGGACGACGCCCTGGCCGGCGGTGCCGGCACAGAGGCGCTGCGGCTCCTCCGGGTCGACCACGACCGCCAGGGCCGGCACCCCGCCGAGCTCGCCGGCGCCGTCGGTCCAGTGGTCGCCGCCGTCGGTCCCCACCCACAGCTCCCCGGCCGTGCCGGGATCGACGACCAGCTCCCGGACCGCGCCGCCCGGTGGACCGATCGAGGTCCAGGTCTGGTAGAAGGCCGCCGCCGAGCCGCAGGCCGCCACCACCACCCACGCCAGCGCCCGCCGAACAGAAGCGGTGCCCATCGATGCCTCCACCGGCCATCAGATGAGACCTCGTCGCGACACCGGCTGTTCCCGCCGCCACCGCACCGGCAGGGCGCGGCACGAGGACCCGGAGCGGCCGGACGCGCATGCCGCCCTCCCTGACCGCGGGTGCACAGGGCATGGGCGCCCCGCTCGGCCGTGCTTCGCGCCGCCTCGGGCCGGGGGCAGTCGCCGCACCGGCGGCATCCCCTCGACCCCGGCGGCCTCGGCGGCCGGCGTGCCGTCGAAGGCGACGAGCCCGGCGGCCTCGTCGGACGATGCCAGGCGGAGGGCGCCGGCGACGTCCATCCCCTGCCGGCAGCGGGCCACGGCGGAGCTGGGGGTCGCCTCGGTGTCCCTGGAGCGCCGCGGGCCACCCGCGAGGGATCCCTCGTCGCCGGCCCTCGGGCCGGCTCCTCGGGATGGCAGGCAGGGGGCGCACTCGCGGCCGGCATGTGGGCCGTGCCGGCCGAGTTGACAGGACCGGAGCCGCTGCCGATACTCCGGCGATGGGCGGGACCGCGGGCCGGGTGGCACTGCTCGCCGGGCTGCTGCTGGCGCCCGGAGCGGGCGCGGAGCAGGCGCCGCCGGCCGCGCCGCCGCGGCCGTCGCTGCTGCT
>CAYTJW010000662.1:0-3609 GCA_964438135.1 uncultured Thermoanaerobaculia bacterium | reverse complement strand
CCCGCCCCCCGGCTGGCTCGGCCGGTGGCTGGGGAAGGGGTCGCGCCGCCGGCCGAGCGCCTCGCCGCCGCGCCGCGGGGCCCTGCCGAAGGGAGAGCTCGATGCCGTCAGACGGCCTCACGTGGTCGATCGTCCGCTCCAACCTGCGAGAAGCGGCGGGGCAGCTGGAAGACACCCTCGCCCGCATCGACCGTGACGACCCGCCCTCGGAGGCCGAGCTGGCCATCCAGCTCTCGCACGCCTACCACCATCTCAACGTCGCGTGGAACGCTCGCCGAGCCTCCCCGACGGAGTACCGGCACCTGTCGGAGGACCAGTTCGCTCGCTGGGGACGGTACCCGCGCACCATGAGCCGGCAGCGCGCGCCTCGGCGGCGGAGTCGCTGAGCCAGCGACGCGGGACCACCACCCGGTCCCGGGAGCAGGAGCTGTGCCTACCCCTTGCCGAACAGCGGCTCCAGCTCTTCCGGTTTCGGCGGCGGGGTGAGCAGGCTGACCACCACCAGCGAGCCGATCGAGATCAGGGCCGCCGGGTAGATGCTGGGGATGCCCCACGGGTCGGCGCCGAAGTAGCTCCCCTCCTGGGCGGCGACCATGACCGACGGCGCCAGCCGCGGCAGGACGACCTCGAAGAAGACCGTGGCCAGGGCGCCGCTGGTGATCGAGGCGACGCCGCCGGCGCGGGTGGCGCGCTTCCAGGTCAGGGCCGCGAACAGGGCCGGGGTGACCGCCACGCCGTACATGGTGTAGGCGAAGTAGGCGTACTGCAGGACCGAGATGCGCAGGTGGAGGATGGTCGGCACGAACACCAGGGCGAACGCGACCAGGCCCATGACGACGATGAACACCTTCTGCAGGGCCACCATCTTGTTCGGGTCGAAGGCGGGGTTGACCGACTTCTGGTAGATGTCGCGCATGACGTTCGAGCTCGACGACAGCAGGTAGTTCATGCCGGTCGACAGCACCACCGCGCAGGCGGCGGCGAGCAGCAGCACGCCGACCGGTCCCGGCACCATGTGGCGGGCGGCGTTCAGGACCAGCGAGCGCGGGTCCCAGTCGGTGCCGTGCTCGAGGTTGTACGAGCCGGCGAAGACGGCGATGGCGATGACGATGGTCTCGACCACGATCGTGCCGACGATCCAGATCGCCACCGCGGTCTTGGCGTCCTTGGGCGACCGGGCGGAGTAGAACTTCTGGTACATCGACTGCACGCCCATCAACAGCATCAGGGTCGACAGGAAGTAGGCCAGGCCCTTCAGGGGGGGGAACTTGCCGAAGTCGGGCGAGAACACCTCGAAGTGTCCGGCGGGCAGCACCTGGTGGATGTGGGCGAAGCCGCCGGCGGCGGCGACCACGAACGGCAGCGCCAGGCAGCAGGCGAGGACGATGATGATGCCGTTGGGCAGGTCGGTGTGCGCCACCGCCACCATGCCGCCGATGGCCACGAAGAGAATCACGAAGCCGGCGGCGATGGCCTGGCCGACCTCGACCGACACCGCGCCGTCGGTGACCACGTTGAGGATGTACCCGCCGGCGCGGAACTGGTAGGCGACGATGGTGGTGAAGGCGACGATCAGGGCGATGGCGCCGAAGATGCGGGCGAAGGGGCCGTAGCGGACCTCGAGGATGTCGCCCACCGTGTACTGGCCGAAGGTGCGGATCCTGCCGGCCACGAAGTAGATGATGGCGATGCCGACGAACGCGCCGGCGGGCTGCCAGATGGCGCTCCAGCCGGCGTAGTAGGCGTACTCGGCGCCGGCGATGAAGGTGCCGGAGCCGATCCAGGTGCAGACCAGGGTGAAGACCATGGTCGTCAGGCTGAGCTTGCGCCCGGCGACCATGAAGTCCTCCTGCGACTTCACCTGCCGCGAGCGGTAGAGGTTGAAGCCGGTCAGCACCAGCAGGTAGGCCAGAATCACCCACAGGTACCAGCTCATCTGCGCCTCCAGTTCACACGAGGAGCCTGGTCGGCCGTCAGCTGTCAGCGGTCAGCTGTCGGCTGTCAGCTCCCCCTCCCCCACCGCGAGCTCGCCCCGGCCCGCGGCCGCGAGCAGCTCGCGCGCCGCCTCGGCGTCCCCCTCGAGGACCACGACCGCCACCTCGCCCAGCCCCTCCAGGGTCATGCCGAACACCGCGCTCGCGGCGTGGGGCACGAGGCGGGCCTCGATGCCGCTCGCGCGCAGCGCGGCCACGATCGGCTCGGCGGCGACCGCCCCGTCGACCCGGAGCAGCTCGACCTCGACCTCGCCGTCGCGCATCAGCCGGCGTCGATCAGGATCAGCTCGCGCTGCATCTCGCCCACCACCTCGACCGCGCCGGCCGGGGTGATGAAGACGTCGATCTCGCTCCGCACCGCCTGCTCGCCCTCGAGGTAGATGCCGGGCTCGACCGAGAAGCAGATGCCCGGCACCAGCAGCCGCTCGTCGCGGGTCTCGAGGTTGTCGATGTTGACCCCGTTGCCGTGCACCTGCTCGCCGATCGAGTGGCCGGTGCGGTGGACGAAGAAGTCGCCGTAACCGGCCTTCTCGACCACCGCCCGGCAGGCGTCGTCGACCTCCCAGCCGTGCACCGGCTGCCCCGCGGCGAAGCGCTGCCGGACGAAGGCGAGGGCCGCGTCGCGGGCGTCGCGCACGGTGTGGAACAGCTCGACGTACTTCGCCGGCGGGTCGGAGCCGACGTAACCGCACCAGGTGATGTCGTAGAAGATCGAGCGCGGCTGGGCCAGCTTGGCCCACAGGTCGACCAGGATCCGGTCGCCGCGCCGGATCGGCCGCGAGTTGTCGGGCCGCGGCTCGAAGTGGGGGTTGGCCTGCTGCTCGTCGGAGCCGACGATCGGCAGCTCGCCCATGCAGTCGAGCCCCTCCTCGGCGAAGCGGCGGAGGATGAACTGCTGCACGTCGTACTGGGTCAGCTCGCGCCCCGAGCGCAGCTCCGCGCCGATCAGCGCGAACGCCTCGTCCTTGATCCGCTGCACCCGGTGGCCGGCCTCGACGTGGCTCGCGAACTGGGCCTCGTCCAGCACCGCCTCGAAGGTCTGCACCAGGCCGGCCGAGCTGACCACCTCGCAGCCCGCCGCCCGCACCATCTCGACCGTGCCAGCGTCGACCACCGACACGTAGGGGATGTTGCCGGTCGGCGAGTACTGCATGGCCACCCGACCGCGGCCCGACAGGATGCTGCCGAGGGCGGCGTGGAGGTCCCGCCAGGAGCGGTAGAAGCGCTTCTCCCCCGGCAGGGCGTCGAGCTTGGCCGGCTCGACCTTGGACAGCAGCCGCACCGGCTCGCCCTCGGCCGGGATGAAGTAGAACCAGCGCCGGCTGGTGAACTTGCCGAAGTCGAGGCCCAGCACCCGGTAGGCGATCACGTCGCGGTTGTGGAAGTCGAACAGCAGCCAGCCGTCGAGACCGGTCTTGCGAAGCTCGGCCTGGATTCTCGCGATGTCGGCCATGGGCCCCTCCCCGTCGGACCCGGCAACGGTGGCACAGAACCCGCGGCGGCGCAAGGAGCGGGGGCGGGCGGGGAGCGACCGGGCCTGTCCCGGCCCCTCCCCGGCCGCCTAGCCCTGCCCGAGCCCCACATCGAGCGACATGCGAGTCTCTGGGGCTCGGGG
>CAYTJW010000661.1:3361-3611 GCA_964438135.1 uncultured Thermoanaerobaculia bacterium | reverse complement strand
TGCTCGCGGGCGGCCTCGCCGCCCTGCGCGACGCGGCGGCGGTCTTCGGCTGCCACGAGATCCGCAACCGGGCCACGGTCGGCGGCAACCTCGCCCACGCCTCCCCCGGCGCCGAGCTCACCGTGCCCCTGGTCGCGTTCGACGCCACGGTCGAGGTGCAGGGCCCGGCGGGCGAGCCGCGCTCGCTGCCGCTGGCCGCCGTGCTGCGCGGCCCGAACCGCACCGCCCTCGGCCCCGGCGAGCTGATCGT
>CAYTJW010000661.1:0-3333 GCA_964438135.1 uncultured Thermoanaerobaculia bacterium | reverse complement strand
GGAGGGCCTGCGCAGCGCCTACCGGCGGCGGGCGCGGACCCGCGGCATGGACCTGGCGGCGGTCAGCCTGGCGGTGGTGGCGCGGCCTGCTGGGGCCCCGGGGCACTTCCGGGTGGCGCTGTCGATGGGGGCGGTCGCGGGAGTGCCGCCGCGGCCGGCCGAGGCCGAGGCGATCCTGTCCGCCGGCGAGCTGACGCCGTCCCGGGTGGCCGAGGCGGGCCGGGCCCTGGTGGCCGGCCTGGCGCCCCGCGCCACCAGCCTGCGCGCCACCCCGGCCGCCAAGCTGGCGGTGCTGCCGGTCATGCTCCGGCGCATGGTGCGCGACCTCGGCCTGGTCGAGGGCGGCGAGGGGGAGGAGGAGCCCGCATGAGCGACCCGATCCGTGTCCGTGTCAACGGCCGCCCGTACGCCTTCGACGCCGACCGTCCCCGCACCCTGCTCGCGCTGCTGCGCGAGGAGGCGGGCCTGGGCGGCACCAAGGAGGGCTGCGGCAACGGCGAGTGCGGCGCCTGCACGGTGCTGCTCGACGGCGTGCCGGTGCGCAGCTGCCTGGTCCTGGCCCAGGAGGCCGACGGCCGCGAGGTGACCACGGTCGAGGGCCTGGCCGAGCGCGGCGAGCTGCACCCGATCCAGGAGGCGTTCGTGGCGACCGGGGCGGTGCAGTGCGGCTACTGCGCCCCCGGCTTCATCGTCGCCACCTACGGCCTGCTCCTGCGCCACCCGCACCCGACCGCCGAGCAGGTGCGCGAGGCGATGACCGGCCACCTCTGCCGCTGCACCGGCTACGAGGCGGTCGAGGCGGCGGTGCGGCTGGCGGTGGAGCGGCTGGCCGGGGCTCAGGACCCGGACGCCGCCGAGGGCGCGCGGGCCGAGGCCAGGACGTAGTCGAGGGCGGCGAACCAGGCGGTCGGGATGCGGCCCGCCTGGCGGACGACGACGTTGAGGCGCTTCCTGCCCTCTGGGTCGCGGCGCAGCCGCCGCACCGCGTCCCAGTACGGCACGATGACGGTGTCCCGGACCGGGCGCACGACGACGTCGACGAAGCCGGCCTCGACCAGCTCGCGTCGGTATGCGTCCGCCCCGTACCAGTTGTCGGGCGGGACCTGGAACACGGCGCGGAGGACGCGGGCGGTGAGCCGGGCGACGAGGGGATGGGGGCCCGGGCAGGGCAGGATGTCGGTCGTGGCCAGGCCGCCGCCGGGCCGCAGCACGCGTCGCGCCTGGCGGAAGAAGTCGGCGCGGGTCGCGAAGTGGAAGGCGCACTCGAGCGCCGTGACCCGGTCGACGCTCCGCTCCTGGAGCGGGATGGCGGTGGCCGAGCCGAGGCGGAACTCGAGGCGGGGGTCGGGGAAGCGCCGGCGCGCGACCTCGACGTGGAGCGGGGTGACGTTGAGCCCGACGATGCGGGCCGGCCGGAACCGCCGCAGCCAGTACTCGTCCTGGTCGCCGAAGCCGAAGCCGAGGTCGAGCACGGTGTCGCCCTCGGTCATGCCCGCTGCCAGGCCGACCTGCTCGGCGAGGGCGTCGCAGGCGTCGTCAAAGGTGGTGGCGCCGTCCCACCAGCCCAGGTTGAGGTAGCGGGTCCTCTCGCCGCACAGGAGGCCGTGGTCGACCAGTGTGTAGAGGTCGGCCGCCCGCCGTCGCTCGCCGGCGACGAGGCGGGCGAGGAGACGCAGCCCGCTGCCGAGGCGGGAGACCGGCGGATGAGATGGCACGGCGTCAGTGTACTGCGGACGGCTGGGGCGCGCGTGCGGTAGGATCGGCACGGTGAGACCGTGACCGACGCGCGGGCGGGTGTGCCGCTGGTCGTCAAGGCCGGCTGGGGCGCGGGCGAGCTCGGCATGACCGCGGCCGAGTTCTTCGTCCAGGTCTACCTGCTCAAGCTCTACACCGAGGGGGTCGGTCTCGAGCCCGGCGCGGCCGGGCTGGCGCTGGCGCTGGCGGTGGCCTGGGACGCCGCCGCCGACCCCCTGGTCGGGGCCCTGTCCGACCGCACCCGCACCGGGTGGGGCAAGCGCCGGCCCTACTTCATCCTCGGGGCGCCGGCGCTGGCGCTGACGTTCGTGCTGCTGTTCGCCCCCCCGGCCCTGGCCAGCCAGGTGGGGAAGGCGGCTTTCCTGTTGTCGAGCTACCTGCTCTTCAACACCGCCATGGCGGTGGTCACGGTGCCCCACACGGCCCTCGGCGGCGAGCTGTCGGACGACCCCGGCGAGCGGACCGCGCTGTTCGGGTGGCGCTTCCTGTTCATCAACCTCGGCCTGGTCACGGGGATCCTCGTCCCCGGCCTGGCGGCGGTGCTGGTCGGTCCCGAGCTGGCGGTGGACGTGACACCTGCCGACGCCCTGGCGCGGGCCCGGCTGGCCGCCTACTGGATCGCCCTGGCTGTGGTCGCCACAGCCTGGGTGGCGGCCTGGGCGACGCGCGGGCGCGACGAGGCCAGCGCCGAGCGGGGGCGACTCTCGCTCGCCGCGCTCGCGCGCGGTCTCGCCTCGGTGGCCCGCAACCGGCCCTTCCGGGTCCTGCTCGTGACCTTCATCGTCGGCTCGGTGGCACGGGCGGTCAACGCCTCCACCGCCCTGTTCTACTACCAGCACCGCCTGCGGCTCGCGGAGGGCCAGGTCTTCCTGCACGTGCTGCTGCCGTTCACGCTCCTGATCGCGCTCTCCATCCTCGCCTGGACCCGGCTCGCCCGGCGCTTCGGCAAGAAGCGAGCCGCCTGCGCCGGCGTCCTGTCGCTCGGCGTCCTGACCACCGTCGCCTACCCCCTCCTGCCCGCCGGCCAGGTGGCCCCGGCCATGGCCGTGGCGGTGCTGGGCGGCCTGTTCGCCGGGGCGGTGTTCCTGCTCGACTCGACCGTCGCGGACGTGGTCGAGTACGACGAGCTCAAGACCGGTGAGCACCGCGAGGGGCTGTACTTCGGCCTGTGGCGGATGGCGACCAAGCTGGCACGTGCGGCGGGCCTGGTCCTGTCCGGCGTCCTCCTGCAGGCGGTGGGCTTCCACTCCGGGGCGTCGGTGCAGGGGAGCGGGGTCGGCAGGGGCCTGGCGCTGGTGTTCGGGCCGGGCGTCGGCCTCCTGTTCGTCGCCGCGGCCGTGGTCTACATGCGCATGCCGCTCGACGACGACACCCACCGGCGAGTGCTGCGTCTGCTCGCCCGCCGCGCCGCGGTCCGTCGCGCCCGCGAGGCGGCCTTCCCGGCGGCGAGCGGGGCCGGCGGACGGTCGGCATCGTGAGCGTCGCGGCGGCCCCCGAGGACGTCCTGGCGACCTGCCGGTGGCTCGCGAGCGGCGACCTCGACCGCCCCGCCCGCCTGCTGACGCGGGCCGGGGCGGT
>CAYTJW010000660.1:0-3621 GCA_964438135.1 uncultured Thermoanaerobaculia bacterium | reverse complement strand
TCCTCCCTCACGAGAATCACCCGGATATGCGATTCCCTGGCGGGAATCGCATAGCAGAGCCCGCGGCCGCCCGACCGGCTCTGCTACAGTGGGTCGACCGCCATGGCGACCGAGGTCCTCCTGCTCGAGGTCGACGAAGGCGACCAGGACGCGGCGTCCCTGAGCCCGGTGCCGGCCTTCGCCAACCTCAGGGCGGCGCTCGAGCGGGCCGGAGGCTGTCGCCGGTGAGCCCCGCCGCCGTGGAACTCGGCGGCAGGGCCGGCGTCTCACTCGACGGCCCCTGAAAGCAGGGCCCGAGAGGAGAGCCGACCATGACCAGCACCCGCCACCCCGTCACCGCCGCCGCCCTGGCGCTGGCGATCCTCGCCACCGGCAGCAGCGTCGCCCTCGACAGCGGCGGCTTCTCGATGGAGCTCCTGGTCGACGGCGTGCCGCTCGACGAGCTCCACGCCCGCGGCACCACCTACGTCGAGGCCCTGCCCGAGGCGGAGTACGAGATCCGCCTGCGCAACGGCTCGCCGCACCGGGTCGCCGTCGCCCTCGCGGTCGACGGCCTCAACACCGTCGACGCCCGCACCACCTCGCCGCGGCACGCCCGCAAGTGGGTGCTCGACCCCTGGCAGAGCGTCACCATCAGCGGCTGGCAGACGGACTCGGGCACCGCGCGCCGCTTCTTCTTCACCACCGAGGACCGCTCCTACGGCGCCTGGCTCGGCCGCACCTCGAACCTGGGCGTGGTCGAGGCGGTGGTGTTCCGCGAGCGGCCGGCGCGGCCGTTCGTCACCGAGAAGGGGACGACCGGGGGCCGCGACGCGGCGGCGGGCGCCCCCGCATCGCCCGAGGCGCAGCGGCGACAGCGGTCCGAGGCCGGGGAGTACCGGCCTGCGCCGGCCGACGACTACGCCGCCACCGGCATCGGTCGCGAGGTCTCCAACCCGGTCTACCAGGTGCACATGGACCTCGAGCGCCAGCCGGCGGCCGAGCTCCGGCTGCGGTACGAGTACCGCCGCGAGCTCCTCCGCCTCGGCGTGCTGCGCCCCTACCCCCGCCCCGACCCGCTCGACCGGCGCGAGCAGGCGCGCGGGTTCTGCCCCGACCCCTACCGCTGAGGTCGCGGCTGCCCGGTCTCGCCCCGGGCCGCCACGAACAGGTCGTTGGCGCGCCGCCAGTCGAGCACGCGCCAGAACGCCGCCACGTAGTCCGGGCGGCGGTTCTGGTAGGAGAGGTAGTAGGCGTGCTCCCACACGTCCAGGCCGACCACCGGCGCCAGGCCGTCCATCACCGGGCTGTCCTGGTTGGGGGTCGACAGCACCGCCAGCTGGCCGAAGGCGTCCACCGCCAGCCACGCCCAGCCGGAGCCGAAGCGGGTCGCCGCGGCGGCGCCGAACTGCTCCTTGAAGGCCGCGAACGTGCCGAAGCCGGCCGTGATCGCCGCCGCCAGGTCGCCGGCCGGCTCGCCGCCGCCGTCAGGCGAGAGCAGGGTCCAGAACAGGGAGTGGTTGAGGTGGCCGCCGCCGTGGTTGCGGACCGCCTCACGGATCTCGGCCGGCACGCTCGCCAGGTTGCGCAGGAGCGCCTCGAGCGGCACGTCGCGGAGCTGCGGGTGGCGGTCGAGGGCGGCGTTGAGGTTGTTGACGTAGGCGGCGTGGTGCTTGCCGTGGTGGATCTCCATGGTCCGCGCGTCGAAGTGCGGCTCGAGGGCGTCGAAGGCGTAGGGCAGGGCGGGGAGCTGGTGGGTGGCCATGTCGGTGTCCTCCAGGGGCGGGCGACGCCACCGGCGCCGCCGCGTGCCTGATACTACGTCTCAGGGTCGTTGTGGTATTCCCCCCGCCGGCAGAGGCCCCGGCCGGGTCTCGTGTATCATGGCGCGCCGCCGGGCCCCTCGGGCCCGGCCGGGGAGGACCCATGACCCAGCGCACGCTCACCATCGTCAAGCCCGACGCCGTCGCCAACGGCAACGTCGGCAGGATCGTCGGCCGGCTCGAGGCCGAGGGCTTCCGCATCGTCGCCGCGCGCATGACCCGCCTGACCGAGGCCCAGGCCCGCGAGTTCTACGCCGAGCACCGCGAGCGGAGCTTCTACCCGAGCCTGGTCGCCTACATGACGTCCGGCCCGGTGTGGGTGCTGGCCCTGGAGCGAGAGGAGGCGGTGCCGTACCTGCGGGCGGTCATGGGCGCGACCGACCCCGCCCTGGCCGACCCCGGCACGATCCGGAAGCTCCACGGCGAGTCCAAGGAGCGCAACTCGATCCACGGCTCGGCCAACCCGGACGACGCCGCCCGCGAGCTGCAGTTCTTCTTCCCCACCGCGGCGCTGCTGTAGGCCGGGGCCGGACCGGGGCGGCGGGCGATGGGCCGGGTCAGCTGGGAGCGCTACTTCATGAACCTGGCGCTGCAGGCCGCCACCCGCTCCACCTGCCCGCGCAAGAGCGTCGGCGCGGTCATCGTCCGCGACAAGACCGTCCTGTCGACCGGCTACAACGGCTCCCTGCGCGGCGCGCCGCACTGCACCGAGGTCGGCTGCCTGATCGAGAACGACCACTGCGTCCGCACCGTCCACGCCGAGGCCAACGCCCTGGTCCAGGCCGCCCGCCACGGCACCCGCCTCGAGGGCGCCGAGATCTACGTCACCGCCTCGCCCTGCTTCAGCTGCTTCAAGCTGATCGCCAACGCCGGCCTCCGCACCATCTACTACGGCGAGTTCTACCGCGACCAGCGGATCGTCGAGTTCGCCCGCCAGCTCGGCATCGAGCTGGTCCACCTCGGCCTGGAAGAGGGTGCGGACAGGGGCGCGAGCCCGGGGCCCTGACCGCCCCTCGCCATGGTCGAGGTCGACCTCAACTCCGTCTCCGTGCCGCTCCTGTGGCGGGAGCTGTTCGGTCGCGACGACCCGCCCGAGGTCGAGATCGGCTCCGGCAAGGGCCGCTTCCTGCTCGAGCTCGCCGCCGCCCGGCCGGGGCAGAGCTTCCTCGCCGTCGAGCGCGCCAGCGCCTACCACCGCCTGGTGTGCGAGCGGGCCGCCCGGCGCGGCATCGGCAACGTCCGCCTCCTGCGCACCACGGCCGAGGACCTGGTCTTCCGGCTGCTGCCGCCGGCCTCGGTGGCCGCGGTCTACCTGCTCTTCCCCGACCCGTGGCCCAAGAAGCGCCACCACAAGCGGCGCTTCGTCACCCCCTCGAACGTCGCCGCCCTCGCCCGTGCCCTCGCCCCCGGCGGCCGCCTGCTCGTCAAGACCGACCACGAGCCCTACGCCGAGGTCATCCGCGCGGTCTTCGCCGACGCCCCCGGCCTCGCCCCGCTCGACCCCGCGACCGCCTTCGCCGGCCTGCCGCTCACCGGTTTCGAGCACAAGTACCTGGTCGCCGGCCGGGCGATCCACGCCTTCGCCCTGGAGCGCGCACCCGGGGCATAGCGCCGCCGCCGCGGCGACGGGTCGCCCGCCGCCGTGCCCCAGCCCCCGGGGCCGCTGCTTGCCCTCGCTGATACGCTGGAAGGGATGGCCCGCCCCGCCCTCGTTGCCGGCCTCGCGAGCTGCCTGGCGCTGGTCGCCTGTGACGCGGCCTGGGACCGCGCCAACCGCGGCGCGCTCGAGCGCGACGTGCGCCGCCTGCTGGCGGCGGCG
>CAYTJW010000659.1:0-3626 GCA_964438135.1 uncultured Thermoanaerobaculia bacterium | reverse complement strand
GCCCCTGGCCGTCGCGGGGCGCGTCGGCGCCTGGCTGCGGCCGGCCGCGGTGCGCGCCATCAGCCCGGGCGAGGCGGTCCGCTGCCGGGTCCGCTTCCGGCCCCGGGGTGGCGTCGAGGTGGAGCGCGTGACGGCGCGGCTGCTGGCCAGCGAGCGGTGCTCGACCGGCAGCGGCAAGCACCGCCGGACCGAGACCCACACCCTGTGCGACGTCCCGGTCGTCCTCGCCGAGCGGTTGCCGGGCATGGCCGGGGCGCCGGTCGAGCTGGCCGCCGAGCTCGCGGTGCCGGACCTCGAGGCGTTCAGCTTCCGCGCCGCGGAGAACGCCGTCGAGTGGAAGCTCGAGACCAGGGTCGAGGTGGCCCGCTGGCCGGACTGGGTCCGGGCCGTTCCCCTGGCGCTGGTGCCGGGTCCGGCGGCGCGGTGACCGGCCCGGCGACGGGCGTGGCCTGGGTCACGATCGCGCGCGGTCTCGCCCTGCGTCCTCCTCTCGGCCCCTCGCCGCGGCCGTCGTCGGCCGCGGGCGCGGCCCCGGGCGACGTCGGCCGGCGGGGGAGAGGTCCCGGGCCGCGGGAATGGGAGGCCCACCGTCGCCGTTGGCCCGGGCCATGGAGGTCCCACCCGCGGTCGCCCCCCGCCGGGCGCGTCGGGCCGGCGCGGCGGCCCCGGCCCTGGCCGCCGCTCCGATCCTGCACGCCGGCACCCTGCCCCAGCTGCAGCTGGTGGAGGTGGCGACCGGCCTCGACCGGCCGCTGATCGTCACCCACTCAGGCGACGGCTCGGGCCGGCTGTTCATCGGCGAGCAGGAAGGGAGGATCCGGGTCGTCCAGGGCGGGCAGCTCCTGGCCACGCCGTTCCTCGACCTCACCGCCCTCGCCTCGTGCTGCGGCGAGCAGGGTCTGCTCGGCCTCGCCTTCCACCCCGACTACGCCGGCAACGGCATGCTCTACGTCGACTACACCGACACCTCGGGCACCACCGTCGTCGCCCGTTACCAGGTCTCGGCCGGCGACCCGAACCTCGCCGACCCGGCCTCGGCGCTGGTGCTGCTGACCCAGAGCCAGCCGTTCGCCAACCACAACGGCGGCCACCTCGCCTTCGGCCCGGACGGCTACCTCTACGTGGCCCTCGGCGACGGCGGCAGCGCCGGCGACCCGCTCGACAGCGGCCAGGACCTGGGCACGCTGCTGGGCAAGATCCTGCGCCTGGACGTCGACCGCGACGACTTCCCGGCCGACCCGGGGCGGAACTACGGCATCCCGCCCTCCAACCCCTTCGTCGGCGACCCGGCGGCGCGGCCCGAGATCTGGGCCCGGGGGCTGCGCAACCCGTGGCGGTTCAGCTTCGACCGCCTGACCGGCGACCTGTGGGTCGCCGACGTCGGCCAGAACCAGTGGGAGGAGGTCGACCTGCAGCCCGCCTCGAGCCCGGGCGGAGAGAACTACGGCTGGCGGCTGATGGAGGGGACGCACTGCTACGACCCGCCGACCGGCTGCAACGACGGCTCGCTCACCCTGCCGGTGCTCGAGTACTCGCACAGCCAGGGCTGCTCGATCACCGGCGGCTTCGTCTACCGGGGGCCGAGCTACCCCAACCTGCGCGGCACCTACCTGTTCGCCGACTACTGCACCGGCGCGGTCTCCGGCGCCGTCGCGGACGGTGGCGGCGGCTGGACCGCCTCGACCCTCCTCCAGACCGGCTTCCTGGTCACCACCTTCGGCCAGGACGAGGCCGGCGAGCTGTACCTGTCCGACTACCAGGCCGCGACCGGGCGCGTGCTGCGGCTGGTCGACCCGTCGCCGGTCGACCCGCTGTTCGCCGACGGCTTCGAGCTCGGCTCGACCGCGGGCTGGTCGACCACGCTGCCCTGAAGGCCGTCGGCCCCGGGCTCCGTACCGAGTCAGCTCGAGCCGGGCGTCTCCGCGCCGCTCGGCAGCGCGCGGAACCGCGGGCTCGCACGCAGCGGGGACCACCTGGGGTCGAGCTCGAGCATCGCCTTCGAGACCAGGGACGGCATGGCCAGGAGCTGCTCGAGGATGTCGACGGCCTCGTCGACCCGGCCGAGCCGGGTGTAGACCAGGGCCAGGTTCAGCAGGTCGGTGGATCCGAAGTAGGGGTCGCTGTCGATGGGGTACAGGGCTGCGGCCTGCCGACCGTGCCGGATGGCCTCGTCGGCCCGACCGAGACCGGCCAGCGCCAGACCCATCGCGCGATGGAGACCGGCACTGGCGGCGGCTCCCGGCAGCCGCTGCTCGAGCCGCCGTCGCGCCTCTTCGTAGTCCGCCCGCGCCCGCTCGCGCTCGCCGAGTACGTCCCAGGCCTGGGCGGACAGGAGCGCTCTGGGGTAGGTGTCCGGGTCGGCCTCGATCCACGCCCCGGGCGCGGCCTGGAGCCTCTCGACCGCGTCGCGGGCTCGCCCCTCGTACACCTCCTGCCAGAACCAGGCCCAGCGCACGAGGTCGGAGGGTTCGCCCGGGTACAGCTCGAGCGCTCGGCGAGACGCGGCGAGATCCCCACGCCACAGCCAGAAGTTGTGAGCCTTGCGGACGCTGGCGTAGTCGTAGCCGGGGTCGATCGCGGTCGTCCGGTCGAAGAAGCCGTCGGCCTCGGCGTAGCGCCGGACGTAGGTGTAGGAGGTGGCGATGCGCAGCGCCGCGACCCGGTTCCTGGGGTCGAGCTCGAAGGCACGTTTGTAGTCGCTGATGGCCTCCGGCCAGCGTCCCATGCGGCGGAGGAGGTTGGCGCGGGTCATGGACAGGTCGGCGTCGCCGGCGACCCGCACGTCCGCGTTCTCGAGGCACGCGAGGGCGCGGGCGTAGTCCTTGTCCAGCCACTGCACGAGCAGGATTCTCGCCCTGACGACCTCCCACGCGGCTGGCGCCAGCGTCTCCGCCCGGGACAGGGCCGCTCGCGCCCGGGCAGCGGAGTCGGCGGAGGCGTCGGGGCAGTGGACGGAGTAGTAGCCGTGACCCCTGGCCAGGGCCGCCCAGGCGCGGGCGAAGGACGGGTCGAGGGCGACCGCCTGCTCGAGATGGGGCTCGACCTCGGTCGCCCACTGGCACGGGCCTCCCAATTGGACCATCGCACCGACGGCCCGCAGGTAGGCCTGGTACGCCTCGAAGCTCGAGGTCGGTCGGTCGTCGACCTCCTGCCGGTCCTGATCGACGATCGTCAGGTCGAGCTGGTCGACCACGTGGGCGGCGATCTCCGACTGGATCGCGAAGATGTCGTCGACGACGCGCTCATAGGTCAGGGCCCACAGGTGGGTGTCGTCGGCGACCCGGATCAGCTGGGGCGTGATGCGCACCTTGCGGGTGTTCCCCGACTGCGTCGCCCAACGGACCGTGCCCTCGAGGAGGAACTGGACTCCCAGCTCCTCGCCGATCCGGCGCGTGGTCGCGTCGGCGCTGGCGTACTTGACGGCGCTGTTGCGGGAGATGACCTTGAGGCCGCGCACCATGGCCAGCCGGCTGGTGATCTCCTCGGTGATCCCGGCCGCGAAGTGCTCGTCCTCGGGCGCGCCGAGGTTCTCGAACGGCAGGACGACGATCCTGGGGGCTCCGGCGCCGGCCGGGCCTGCTCCCGCCGCGGGTGGGGCGGGTCCGCCGCCTTCGCGCCCGCCCCGG
>CAYTJW010000658.1:0-3631 GCA_964438135.1 uncultured Thermoanaerobaculia bacterium | reverse complement strand
CCCGGCGGTCGTCTTCCGCCCGCTGCAACAGCCCCTCGAGGGCCTCGGCCGCCGCCACCGTGACCGGCTCGCAGGCGACGCCGACTGAGACCGACGCCGCCAGGCGCTCGGCGGCGTGCTCTGCCAGCCGCCGCACCCCGTCCTCGCCCGCCGGCTCGCCGCCGACCGCCGCGACGAGCGCGCCGACGTGCCAGCCATAGCGGCGCGCCAGCCGGCACACCTGCTCGCCGACGGCGAGGAATCCGCGGCGGTTGAAGAGCCCGGTCGGCTGGTCGCGCAGGCTCTGGCGGACCGCGCTCCGACGGTCGGCGAGGAGGCGGACCAGGGTCGCGGCTCCGAGCTCGAGCTCCGGCGCCTCGGCGCGACCGCGGGCGAGACGACCGAACCGCGCCACCAGCTCCCCGTCGCCGGCCTGGTCGACGTCCTCCAGCTCGGTGCCGAGGCTCTCCTCGAGCTCGGCCATGGCCGGGTGGAGCAATCCGGCAAGCAACCAGCCGGAGAGGGAGAGGGCCCGCCACGCCTCAGCCGGCAGCCGGCCCCCGCCGGCGACGGCCCCGACCCCGGCGCGCAGCTCGGCCAGCTCGCGCAGCACGTGCGCCTCGTCCTCGAACACCCGCGGCAGGGGTTGGTCGGGAGCTACGGCGGGTCTCCCTGCCGCGCCTGTCGCTCGATGATCGCTCCGGTCTCGTTGCCCTCCTCGCGGCCGTCGGCGAAGCGACGGAGGACGTCGAACACGTCCGCCTC
This sequence comes from uncultured Thermoanaerobaculia bacterium, assembly GCA_964438135.1. Taxonomy (GTDB): domain Bacteria; phylum Acidobacteriota; class Thermoanaerobaculia; order Thermoanaerobaculales; family Sulfomarinibacteraceae; genus CAYTJW01. Next base: position 2,887 of record CAYTJW010000658.1, on the reverse strand, counting down.
GGCGACCTCCACCTGTTGCCCCGCGTGGAGCGACCTGGCGTACTCGGGCTCGTTCCTGAGCAGGCCCTCGACCCGCCCCTCCGGCCAGCGGATGACCTCCACCCACATCCACTCCTTGCCGCCCCCCGGCCGGTCGAACGGGGCCTTGAGCAGGATGAACTCGCCGGGCGCGAGGCCACCGTTGAACGCTTCCCGCAGGGCGGGGAGCCGCGCCCTGGCCCGGTCGCGGGCCGCGAGCAGGTCCGCGCTGTGTTCGACCCTCCGCGCCCGGTCGACGGCGCCGAACAGCGCTACCAGCAGCGCCTGCTGGCGGGCCTGGAGGTCCGGGCCGGGGTACCGGTCGAAGCCGATCTCGACCAGCCGGTTGGCCGGGTCGCCCTCCTCCCACACGCCCTCCGTCAGGCGCAGCAGCACCTCGTCAGAGGCGCCGGCGAGCCGCGTCGCGAGCTGCGGCTCACGGACGTCGGCGTTGCCGATCGCGGCCAGGCTCAGGGTCAGCTCGCCCGGGCGGTCGAGGCGCTTGCCCTCGGCGAGCGTCTGCGCCAGCAGGTTCACGAGCAGACCGACCTCGCGCTGGACCGACCATGAGAAGCGCTCGACGACGATGTCGGGCAGCCCGAGCTTGGCCATGCCGAGCGTGATGGCCCGGACCCACTCGCCCTTCTGGTAGGCGTGGATGACGACGTGACGCGACACATCTGGCACTGTCTCGGTCCAGCCGCCGAGCCGCGCCTCCCGCCAGGTCTCGACCGTGAACGCCTCGCGGGTCTCCTCGTCCCACAGCAGGCCGCCGGTCCGCGACCCCAGCTCGGCGAGGAGCTGGCCCGCGCCGCGCAGACCGTCCCACACCCGGGCGCGAGGCACCGCGAGGTCGAGCACCAGCGCCTGCCGGGCCTGCTGCAGCGCGGCCGCCTGGTCGGCGCTCAGGCCTCGCCCGAAGCGCTCCAGGCTGGCGACGTCGGGAGGGGCATAACGGCCCCGGACGTCGCTCTCCAGCCGGGCCTCCACCTCGAGGCGCGTCGCCGCCTCGGCGAGCGTCGCCACCCGTTCGAAGCCGCAGCCGCTCTGCGCGACAGCCCGGTCGAGGGTGACCAGCGGGTCCTCGGGCGGCGGCGCCAGGAGGTAGACGGCGAGCTGGTAGCGGATCTGCTCCGCCATGAGCTCGCCGGTCGGTGTCACCGCCGGGGTCGCCGGAGGGCGAGAGCAGCCGATCGCGGCGAGCTGCCCGACGAGGACCGCCAGGACAGCGCAGGCCCGGTTCCGCGCCGGTCGCGCACCCGCTGCTCTGCCGACGACGTCGCTCGAGCTGCCTGCCATCGCCACCTCCCCTCTCGGGCCGCGCCTCGGCGACCACCGCCCCCGCGGCGTCACAGCTCGCGGCGCATGATCGGGCGGGTCGGGCTGCGGCGGGCGACCTCGACGAAGCCGGCCGCGCGGTAGAGGGCGACCGGGCCCTGGAAGGCGAAGACGTCGGGCATGCGGTCGGTGCGGGGCTCGACCGCGTAGCCCTCCAGCACCGTCGCGCCGTGCGCCCGTGCCCAGCCCGCGGCGCCGTCGAGCAGGAGCCGGGCGACGCCGCGGCCGCGGTGGGAGCGGGCGACGAAGAAGCACGGCACCGACCACACCTCCCGGTCGTCGACCGGCCGCAGGGTGCGGGAGCGGCGCAGGCGGACGAAGTCCTCGCGCGGCGCGACCGCGCACCAGCCGACCGCCCCGTCGGCCGAGCAGGCGAGGAGACCGGGGACCGCGCCCGAGGCGACCAGCGCCCGCATGGCCGAGCGGTTGCCCTCGCCCTTGCCGGCCGCGAACACCCTCGCCTCGAGCCGCCACCACATGCACCAGCAGCCGCCGCAGGCGCCGCGGGCGCCGAACAGCCGCTCCAGGTCGGGCCACCGGTCAGGGGTCAGCGGGTGCAGCGTGAGCTCCGACACGGCGTGCTCCTCTCCCGGCGCGGGCGCCACCTCGGTCGATGGTAGCGCAGACCGGGGGGCGAGTGGCGAGCGGGGGGACGGGGCCGGGGGCACGCTCGCGGCCGGTGGCGGGGTATGCTTGGGGCGGAGGTCCGCTGGGTGGTCGCCGTCAGCCCGATCGAGACCGTGGTCACGGAGCACGTCCTCATCCGTCGCTTCCTCGACATCCTGACCCTGACCGCGAGCCGGCTCGAGGTCGAGGAGCTGCCGCCGGTCGAGCTGCTCGAGCGCGCCGTGGCCTTCGCCCGCACCTTCAACGACGAGTACCACCACGTCAAGGAGGAGCGGGTCATGTTCCGCATGCTGGCGGGCCTCATGCCGGGCGAGCTCGACGAGCAGCTCGAGGAGCTGGAGTCCGAGCACGCGCTGGGGCGGAACCTGATGAGCGACGTCGAGCGGCTGCTGCCGGCCTACGCCGCCGGCGACCCCCGCGCCGTGGCCACCCTCCGCGCCCGCCTCGAGACCTACACCTCCCTGCTCCGTCGCCACATCCACACCGAGGACTACACCGTGCTGCCGGTCGCCCGCGACGCCTTCACCCGCGCCGAGCTCGCCGCCCTGGCGGCCGAGTTCGACCGGGAGCGGGCGCGCGTCGGCGAGGCGGCCTTCGCCGACGCCGAGCGCTCGCTCGACGCCATGGGCGCCCTGCTCGGGCCGGGGTAGGGAGCGCCGGCAGCACCGAGCCTGGCGCTGGACCTGGAGCCGGCCCTCGACCCGCCACTCCTCGACCGGTCGCGCGGATGCCGCTACAGTGCGGGCGTGGACCCGAGGGACCTCGCGCGAACGCTGCTCGACGGCGGCGGCCGCGCACTGGTGGTGGGCGCGCCCGGCGCCGACCCGGCGCCGCAGGTCGTGGCCCTGGCCGAGGCCACGGGCGCGCTGGGCTTCGCCGCCGAGGTCGTGGCCGCCGACCCCGG
>CAYTJW010000657.1:0-3631 GCA_964438135.1 uncultured Thermoanaerobaculia bacterium | reverse complement strand
GTAGCGCGGGCGCCGCCCGGGCCACATCACCGGGCGCCGGAGCGCCGCCGCCGGGCCACCTGCACGAGCTCGTCGAGGCTCTGCAGGAACCGCGACCGGTCCCGCCCCGCCAGCGGCCGCGGCCCGCCGGTGACCGCGCCGCAGGCGCGCAGGTCGGTGAGCAGGTCGCGGGTGGCCAGGGCCGGGCCGACGTTGGCGGCCGTGAACGGCTTGCCGGTGGGCCCCAGCACGCTGGCGCCACGCTGCAGGCACCGGGCGGCGAGGAGGATGTCCGCCGAGACGACGATGTCGCCCTCGCCGAGCTGCCCGACGATCCACTCGTCGGCCGCGTCCAGGCCGCCGCTGACGACCACCAGCCGGACGCCGTCCTGCTCCGGGACCCGGATCCGCGAGTTCGCCACGACCGTCACGCTCAGCTCGTAGCGCCGGGCGACGCGGTAGACCTCCTCCTTGACCGGACAGGCGTCGGCGTCGACGTAGACGTGCAGCACCCAACCCCCCCGCTGCGCACGACCGCCAGGGGAGTGTAGCGCCCCCGCCCGCTCGCCGCTCGCCTCCCCCTACGGCATCTGGATCCCGCCCGACACCGGCAGGTAGGAGCCGGAGACGAAGCCGGACTCGTCGCCGGCGAAGAACAGGATCGCCCCGGCGACGTCGTCCGCCCCTGCGACGCGGCCGAGCGGGGTGGCGTGGGCGATGGCGTCCTTCTGCCCCTGCGGCAGGCCGGCGGTGGCGTCGGTCAGGGTCAGGCCCGGGGCGACGACGTTGACCCGCACCCCGAACGGCCCCAGCTCGCAGGCCAGCGACTTGGCGAAGCCGTCGAGGCCCGACTTGGCGGTGGAGTGGGCCGAGAAGCCCCACCCCGGGTGGCGGGAGAGGCCGCTCGAGACGAGCACGATCGAGCCCGTGCGGCGCTCGACCATCCCCCGCGCCACCGCCCGGCAGCAGTGGAAGGCGGCCTTGATCTCCCCCACCAGCTTGGCCTCGAAGTCCGGCCACGGGTAGTCCATGAACGACACCATCGGGAAGCCGATGGCGGCGTTCGCGACCAGCACGTCGACCGGGCCGAAGGCGGCGGTCACCGCCGCCACCATGGCCTCGACCTCGGCCGGCTCGCGCACGTCGGCCCGGACGGCGAGCGCGCGCCCGCCCTTGGCCCCGATCTCGGCCACCAGCGCCTGGGCGGCCTCCTCGCTCTGGTGGTAGTTGACCCCGACCGCGGCGCCGTGGGCGGCGAGCAGGCGGGCGGTGGCGGCGCCGATGCCGCGGCTTGAGCCGGTGACGAGCGCGACCTTTCCGTGCAGGTGCATCGATTCCTCCCGGTTGGTCGTGGCGGGCACGGGTTGCCCGCCGGTTGCATCTCCACCCGAGAGTAACCCAACCCGGCCCGATCCCGATCCCGCTCCCGGCCCGGAATGCCCCCGCCGCCGGCACCCGTTGTCGGCAGCGGGCGCGATGCGCGGCCCTCCCCCTGCGTATACTCCGTGGGGTGAGGCGCACGCCCCGGAAGGGGACCCGATGGCACAGGTTCTGCCTCTGCGGGAGGCGGCGGTGACGGCGCCGGTGGTGGAGCGGCTGGAGCGGCTGCACCGCTCGATCGTGCGCGTCATCCGCGGCAAGTCGGAGATCGTCGACGCCCTGGTGGCGTCCCTGCTGGCGCGCGGCCACGTCCTGATCGAGGACGTGCCGGGGGTCGGCAAGACCACCCTGGCGCAGGCCCTGGCCCGCTCCCTCGACCTCAAGTTCCAGCGCATCCAGTTCACCTCCGACACCCTGCCGTCGGACGTGATCGGCATCTCCCTCTACCGCCAGCAGCGGGGCGAGTTCGAGTTCGTGCCCGGGCCGCTGTTCGCCAACGTGGTGCTGGCCGACGAGATCAACCGCGCCGCGCCGCGCACCCAGTCGGCCCTGCTCGAGGTGATGAGCGAGCACGCGGTGACGGTGGAGCGCACCCGCCACCGCCTGGCGGAGCCGTTCCTGGTGGTGGCGACCCAGAACCCGGTCGAGACCACCGGCACCTACCCGCTGCCGGAGTCGCAGCTCGACCGGTTCCTGATGCGGCTGTCGATGGGCTACCCCGGCCGCGACGAGGAGCTCGAGCTGCTGCGCTCGGGCGGCGCCGAGCCGGAGCTGGAGGCGCTCGAGCCGGTGCTGTCGGCCGAGGAGGTGCTCGACCTGCAGCGGTTGGTGCGGGAGGTGCACGTCAGCGAGGCGCTGCGCCGCTACCTGCTCGACGTCGTCGAGCGCTCGCGCCGCCTCGACGCCCTCGCCCTCGGCGTGTCGACCCGCGGTTGCCTGGCCTGGCAGCGCTCGGCACAGGCCCTGGCCCTGGTCCGCGGCCGCGCCTTCGTCACCCCAGACGACCTGCAGGACTCGGCCGAGGCGGTGCTGGCCCACCGGGTGCTGGTGGCGGACCCCGTGCTCGGCAGCGGCTGGGAGCGCAGCCAGCGCGAGCGCGAGCTGATCCGCTCGCTGCTCGACGGCGTCCCGGTGCCGCGTTAGCCGCCCATGGGATCGGACACCGTGGCACATGACGCTGGGCCTTGGGGGACGCCTCGGCCCGTCGACGTGGACCTGGACGTGGAGGTGGTCGTGGTCGGAGCGGGCTCGGCGCCCGGGTCCGGGTCGAGGTCCAGGTTGGGCCGGGGCAGGCACGACTCCGTACCCGTACCCGTACCCGATCGGTCGGGCGGGTGGCCGGTGACGTGATGCGCTTCGCCGAGGCCTTCCCCGGTCTCAAGCTGCGGCTGACCCGCTGGGGAGGGGTGTTCCTGGTCGCGGCGCTGGTGCTCGGCGGGGCGGCGGTCAACACCGGCAACAACGCCCTCATGGCGGCGCTGGGCGTCGCCCTCGGCGCCTACGTCGTGTCCGGCACCTGGTCGCGGCAGGTGCTGGGCCGGACCGCCGTGCGGGTGCGGCCGCCGCGGGAGGTGTTCGCCGGCCGCCCGGCGCCGCTCGCGGTCGAGCTCGACAACCGCTCGCGGCTGTTCCCGGGCCACGGCCTGGTGGTGCGCGACGAGCTCGGCGCGGAGGTGCTGCTCGAGGCGGAGCTCGGGGCCCGCCGGGCGAAGCGCCACGTCGTGACCGGGGTCTTCCCCCGCCGCGGCTGGGCCACGGTCGGGCCGTGGCGGCTGGAGGTGCTGCTGCCGCTCGGCTTCTTCCTCAAGTCGAAGCGGGTCGACGTGCCCGAGCCGGTGCTGGTGTTCCCCCGTCTCCTCGACCGCGGCGCGGTCGGCGCCAGCGGCGGCGGCGGGCGGGTCGAGACCGTCCGCCTCGCCGACCGCGGCCGCGAGGGACAGGTGAGCCGCCTGCGCGAGTACCGCGAGGGCGACGAGAGGCGGCAGATCCACTGGAAGCAGACCGCCCGCCAGCAGCGGCCGATCGTCACCGAGCGGGAGCGGCCGCTCGCGGCGCCGGTGTTCCTGGTCCTCGACCAGCGCCTCGACGGTCCCGACGGCCCCGCCGCGCGCGAGCGCTTCGAGCACCGGGTGAGCGAGGTGGCGACCGCCGTGGTCGAGCGCCTCGGCCGGGGCGAGGCGGTCGGGGTGGTGGTCGGGGCCGCGGTGGTCGGGCCGGTGGTCGGCCCGTCCCGGGCCGCGGTGCTGCTGCGGCCGCTGGCCGAGGTGGAGCC
>CAYTJW010000656.1:217-3632 GCA_964438135.1 uncultured Thermoanaerobaculia bacterium | reverse complement strand
GCCCTGGCTGCCTTCGAGCTCGACGCCGGCATGGGGCCGGACGAGCGCTTCCGCGCCCCGGTCCGGCTCTGCCTCGACCTCGAGGCGGCCGGGGTGCCGGCGGACCTGCACCGCTTCGCCGGCCTGGCGACGGGCGAGGCCGGCGCCGTGCCGACCCCGATGGCCACCCGCCGGGCGGGCGTCGAGCTGTGCTGCGACACTGCCCACAACGGGCTCGTCTTCATCGTCATCGGCGTCTCCACCATCGCCAACCTGGTCGAGCTCGGCCTCCTCGAGCCGGACCGACGGGAGGAGACCGAGGGCAAGCCCTGGCTCGGCGTCACCAGCGAGCAGGGGCACTTCGTCGTCCTGTGGCCGAAGGCGGCGCACGCCCCCGACGCCGAGGCGGTGCGGCTCCTCGCCGAGCTCGACCGGCTCGGCAGAGACTACGCCTACGGCCTGTCGCCGCCGGCGCCGGCCCCCGGCGTGCCCTCGCCCTACCGGTCGGTGGACGACTGGAAGCGTCAGCTCCGGGGCGAGATCGCCGCCCTCGAGGCGGTGGTCGGCGAGCGCGGCTGGCAGCTCCAGCACTGGGCCCACCCCGCCGCCGCGGGGGTCGCGGAGGCGCTCGAGCACGCCCACGACTACCTGACCCGGGTGCGGGGCTTCAACCCCCCCGGCCACGTCGTCCACGTCTACCTGCGCAGCCCCTGGAACGGCACCGCCGACCAGCTCGGCCTGGCAGTCAACCCGAAGACCCGCCCCTCGTTCATCGGCCTCAACCTCGACGCCCTGGCGCCGGGCGGGCGGGGGTCGCAACCGCCGCCCGCGGTGGCCGCCGACCTCGAGGTGACGGTGCTGCACGAGCTGCTCCACGTCTGCCAGTCGGCCTACGCCGTCGACTGGAAGCGGTACCTCTGGTTCCAGGAGGCGACCGCGGTGGCGCTGGAGCGGGAGGCCTGGTTCGCCTACCGCGGCCGGGTCGCGTCCCAGGCCGCCTGGGAGCAGGCCCTGACCGGCCGCGACAGCTACTGGTCCTCCTACCGGCGCGCCCTCGAGCCCGGCGCCGACCTGGTCGACGAGACCGACCTGCAGCACCACGGCTACGGTGGGTCGTTCTTCCTCGAGCACTGCCGCCGGGCGCTGGCGCCGGGGGGCGACGAGAGCCGCTTCCTGCCCGCCTTCGCCGCCGCCGCCCCGGCGGCCGGCAGCGGCGTCGGCGGGCTCGAGACGCTGGCGACCCGGCGGGGGGCCCACCTGCCCGCCATCTACCACGAGTTCGCACGCTCGAACGTCGAGCGCATCCTGCCGCAACCGCTGCAGCCGGCCGAGGAGAGCCTGACCCTGCCGCGCGCGACGCCGCTGAAGGTGTGGCGCGCGGCCGACGTGCCGCCCCTCTCCTCCCAGGTCTACCGCCTGGTCGCGCCCGAGGGGGAGGCGGAGCACGGCCGGGTCAAGGTCGCGGTCCTCGCGTCCGGCCTCCACGGCAGCGGCGTCGAGCTGCGCGCCGGGGCGGTCCTCCGCCAGGGCTGGAAGACCCTCGGCAACGGCCTCGTCGGCCTCGACCCGGCGCCCATGACCGGCGCCCAGCCACGGGGCACCGGTTTCTGGCTGCAGGTGATCGGCGCCTTCACCCCGGCCAACCGACCGCAGGCGCGACCGTCGTGGACGGTCGTCTTCCTCTACCCGCCGGAGCAGCCGCCGGAGCTGCCGCAGGGGCCCTCCTGGTCGGCCGAGGACGCGGTCGACGCCGGCGCGCTCCTGGTGCGGTGGCGGGCCACGCCTCTCGCCCGCCGGCCCGAGCTGCGCGCCTACCGCATCCGGGCCCGCGCCGAGAAGGACGGCGCCACCCTCGCCGACGCGACCCACGACGCCGAGCCGAAGCTGACCTCCCTCGAGATCCCGATCTCGAGCCTCGTGGCCACCGAGCTCCTGCTCGAGGGGCAGGGCACGGCCCGCCTGCGGGTCGCCCTGGCCGAGGTGGTCGGCGACGGCACGCAGGAGGTGGTCGGGCGCTGGAGCGCCGAGGCCACCCTCGACCTCGCCCTCGGCCAGACCATGAGCCTGCAGACCTACGCCGGCCGGACCAACGTCGGCGGCGCCTGGGTGGAGGAGGCGTTCACCTACTACCGGGTCGGGCGCAAGCGCCCCGCGAGCTGGACGGTCGGCTTCACCCCGCCGGGCCACGGGGTCTGGCTCGGCAACGCCACCGAGTGGCGCTGGCTGCTCGAGCCGCTGGCCGGCAGCCACCCCGACAAGGTCCTGCACGGCCGCTACACCGCCACCTACGGCTCCGGCCGCGGTCGCGGCACGCGGATGTGCGAGGCCAGCTTCCGCTTCGGCGTCCTCGACGGCCCGGTGGCGATGTGGTTCAGCGACGGCACCCTGGCCGGCCGGGGCCTCTACCGCGACGGCCAGCCCGACGGCGAGTGGCCCCAGTACCGCCTCGAGGGGCCGCTGCTCGACACCTGGGTCTACCAGCGCGGCCGCCTGGTCGAGCGCCGCGACTGACCGGGCCGGCGGCCGGGCCCGGGAGCGCGACCAGCCGCCGGTCCCCGGGAGCCTGAACGGCCGGCGTCACCGCCCGCCCCCGTCGACCGGGCCGTCGGGACGTGCCGGACCTCATCCGGCCGGCCGGCCGTGGAGCTGGAAAGCGGCCCAGAAGGCGGGGTGCGCGAGGCCCGCCGTCGACCAGAGCTCCAGCTTGGCCCGCATCAGGGCCTCGTCCCGCCGCTTCCCCTCCTTGAGCCCGCGGTACGAGGCGGCCATCAGCCGGGCGGTCGACTGGTCGGCGATCGGCCACAGCGAGACCACCACGCTGCGCGTGCCGGCGTGGAAGAAGGCCCGGGTGAGGCCGATGACCCCTTCTCCGGCGATGACCTGGCCGACCCCCGTCTCGCACGCCGAGAGCACCACGCAGTCGGCGTCCAGGCGCAGGTCCTCGACCACCTCCCAGGCCTGGAGGAGGCCGTCAGTGGCCGGGTCGCGCAGCTCCTCGGGCGCGGCCGGTGCCGCCCTCGACAGGACCAGGGCCGAGCTCATGGGGCGCCGGGGGTCGACCAGACCGTGGCAGGCGAAGTGGAGCAGTGGCGCCTGGTCGGCGAGCTCGCGCACCGCGGCCTCGGTCGCGAGCTGCCGCACCAGCGCGCGGCCCGACGAGCCGAACAGGCCGCCGATGGCCGCCAGCTCCTCACCCGTGCCCGGCAGCTCGCGCAGCACGTGGCCGCCGCTACGCAGGGACGCGAGCGCTGTCGCCTCCTCGCCATCACTGCCGACCGGGAGCGGGTCTCCGAACCCGAGCCAGCTCAAGCTGCCCGCCCGCCGGCCCTCGGGCGTGGCGAGCTGGGCGTAGACGCTGACCGAGGGGGCCAGGTGGATGGGCCGCTGCGTCCCCAGCGGTGCGGCGCCGAGACCCGCCGCCAGCGAGCCGCCCAAT
>CAYTJW010000656.1:0-207 GCA_964438135.1 uncultured Thermoanaerobaculia bacterium | reverse complement strand
GAGCACGTCGAAGGGGAGCAGGTTGAGGGGGCCGTCGGGCAGGACGAGGAGGCGCCGGCTGCGGGCGATGGCGGCGCTGGCCGGACCGAGGAGCTCCGCGTAGAGAGCGCGGGCGAGCGGCACCCACGCCTCGCTCCCGTGTGCCGCCGCCTCCCGGCTCAGGCGCGAGCGCAGCGCCGCCACCTGCCGCCCCAGCTCGGCCCGGCC
>CAYTJW010000655.1:0-3636 GCA_964438135.1 uncultured Thermoanaerobaculia bacterium | reverse complement strand
GTCGCTCGCGGCCGGGCCGGCGCTGCTCCTCGCCCAGGCCCAGTTCGGCGAGGGGGTGGGCGCGTCCGGCGAGCGCCAGATCGTGCCCGGGGCGGCCAAGCTGACGATCGCCAGGGAGACCGCGGCGGGGTGGGTCACCGAGGTGGTCGAGGACGCGGCGAGCAACGTGTTCCACGGCGCCCTGCCGTTCGACGTGCCGGGCGAGGAGCCGGGCCTGCTGACCGTCGCCGGCAACCCCGCCCCGGCCCCGGCCCTGGCCAAGGTGTGGCGCCGCGGCCCCGGCGGCTGGGTGGCGACCACCCTCGCCAGCGCCGACTTCGGGCACCGCTTCAACCGCTTCCGCGACGTGGCCATCGCCGACGTGACCGGCGACGGCTTCCCCGAGCTGGTGGTTGCCACCCACGACCGCGGGGTGGTGGGGGTGCTGCGCCGGGGCGAGGGGCACCAGTGGGCGGTGACCATGGTCGACCAGGCGCCCAACACCTTCGTCCACGAGGTCGAGGTCGGCGACCTCGACGGTGACGGCCGCGACGAGGTCTACGCCACGCCGAGCGCGCCCAACCGGGTCGACCGCGGGCCGCAGGCGGGCAGGATCGTCTCCTACCGGCTGGAGGGGGACCGCTGGCTGGCCTCGCCGGTGGTGACGTGGGTCGACCGGCACGCCAAGGAGATCCTGGTCGCGGACGCCGACGGCAGCGGCCGCCCGGACCTGTTCGCGGCGGTGGAGTCGCCGCCGGCCGCGAGCGGCGCGCCGGGGCAGCGCTCGACCACCGTCACCCGCTTCCGCCGGGTCGCCAAGGGCTGGACCGCGGCCGACCTGGTCGTGCTGCCGGGGGAGTCCTGCCGCTCGCTGTCGGTCGGCGACGTGGACGGCGACCGCCGGCCGGAGATGGTCGCGGCCTGCGGCCGGGCAGGGCTGTTCGTGCTCTACCCCGGTCCGGGGCAATGGCAGGCGGCGCTGCTCGACGCGGCGTCGACCGCGGCCGAGCTCGCCGCCACCGTGGCCGACCTCGACTCGGACGGCGTGGCCGAGATCTACGTGGCGGCCGACGACCAGCGGTGGCTGCGGCGGTTCTCCTGGCGGGACGGGGCCTTCCACCGCGCCGACCTGGTCGAGATGGGCGCGAGCGACCTGACCTTCGCCCTGGCACCCTGCCCGGACCCGCGCCACCTCGACTGAGCCCGGAAAGAGAAAGGGCCGCCCCGGAGGGCGGCCCGACAGCTCGTGCGACCGCGAGGTCACTCGACCTGGAAGCTCTGCAGCTCGACCGGCACCGCAGTGCCGTCGATGACGAAGGGCAGGCCCTGCGGCGTGGCGGTGCCCGTGTCGGTGAGCGCGGCCCAGGCGGTGGTGAGCTGCACCGCGTTGCCGGTCGTGGTCTGGCCGGTGATGGTGACCGGCGGCGCCCAGGGGCCGGAGGTGAGCGAGCCATCCGTCGACCAGGCGACCCAGTAGGTGCCCGGGGTGAGGGTCGTGCCGATGGTGGCCACGCTGGCCATGACCGGGCGGTTGGTGGCGCCGCTGGTGGTGTCGGTCACCCGGTAGATGTTGCTCCAGCCGGTGCTGGCCATGCGGTTGGTGGTGGTGTCGCCCCACACCACGGTGCCGCCGGCGCTGGGGTCGCCGTTGAAGATCTGGACGTAGACGCCGGTGATGGTCGAGGTGGTGGTGGAGTTGGTCTGGTAGGCGAAGAAGGTGATGGTGTCGACCTGCCAGCCGCCCGCGGGCACGGTGAAGTCGTCCGCCACCCAGTAGCCGAGCGAGAACTGGTGCCCGGCGCCGAGGGAGTTCATGCCGAGCGCGGTCTGCAGCTGCGACTCGTCGGCGCCGCCGGCGCCGGTGCCGGGGCTGTTGACCAGGGGACCGTTGTCGTAGAGCACGACCAGCGGCTTGCGCCACTCGCCCGGGGCGCTCGCCGGGTTGGAGACGTAGGGCTCGGCCGGGTTGACGATCTCGCGGCTGTTGTCAGCCAGGGCCGGCACCGCGACCAGCGCGAGGCCGACCAGCACCAGGGCAGCGGTGATCCTCATGGGTTTCCTCCTCCTCTTTCCTCGCGCGGAGTCTAGCACGGCCGACGTGGAGTGCAAGACCCCGGGTCGGCGTCCGCTTCCCAGCCGTCGGGGGGTGTGCTATGGTCGGCGGCGCCGTCGGCCCGGGGGGCGAGGGTGTTGGGGTGTCTGGGCCAGGCTCTCGAGACGAGCACGGGAGGTACCGCCATGCTGAGCGTCGAGTTCGAGAAGCTGGTGAACGAGATCTACGCCGACTCCAAGGTCACCCCGGCCGAGGTGATCAAGCTGCGCCGCGCCGTCGACGAGGCGGTCGAGGGACTGCTCCGCGACGAGGGTCACCACGGCGTGTTCGACGCCCTGTTCAAGTCCTTCGACGTCACCGACCAGCTCCTGCAGGAGTGCATGCTCAAGCTGCGCAAGGGGGACTACACCGCCACCGCCAAGGCGCGGGTCGTGTCCGCCCTGCGCGCCCACCTGGCCCTGCTCGAGGCCACCGTCAAGGCGTTCGAGTAGAGGTCGCCCGCGGCGACGCCGGCGGCGGTGGCGAGGGAGCCGAGGCCGGTCGACCGGGGCGGTCCGCCGCGACGCTGACGAGCTGGCGCTGGGCCGGGATCTCGAGGCCGTAGCGTGCCCGCGCCACCCCGTGGCCTTCGTCCGCCCACGGTTGGTTAGAATGTGACCGTGGTCCAGGCGGGCGCCAGGTTCGGGCACGTGGTCCTCACCCGCCGCCTCGGCGCGGGCGGCATGGGCGAGGTGTGGGAGGGCTTCGACGAGGCCCTCGAGCGCCGGGTCGCGGTCAAGGCGCTGCGCGCCGAGCACCGGCTCGGCACCGAGGGCGCTCAGCGCCTGCAGCGCGAGGCGCGGCTGCTGTCGCGCCTCGACCACCCCGCCATCTGCCGCATCTTCGACCTGGTCCAGGCGCCCGACGCGGACGTCCTCCTGCTCGAGTACGTCGACGGCCGGACCCTGCGCCAGCTCGCCCGAGCGGGGGTCGACCCGGCGCAGGTGCTCGACCTCGCCGAGCAGGTCGCCGCCGCCCTCGCCGCCGCCCACCGCGAGGGCATCGTCCACCGCGACCTGAAGCCGGAGAACGTCATGGTGACGGCCGACGGGCAGGTCAAGATCCTCGACTTCGGCATCGCCCGCTCGCTCCGGCCCGGGGTCGCGGTCGCTCCGGCCCCGGCCCGGCGCGCGCCGCCCGAGGCCCACGTCGGCAGCACCGACGACGGCGAGACCGAGGGGCTGCTGACGGTGGGCGCCGGCACCACCGCCGCCACCCTCTGCACCCGCGACGGCCAGGTCCTCGGCACCCTCGAGTACATGAGCCCCGAGCAGGCGGCCGGCGACGAGGTCGGCCCGCCGAGCGACGTGTACTCGCTGGCGGTGATGCTGCAGGAGCTCTCAACCGGCGAGCGCTGCTACGGCGACGTGTCCGGGGTCGAGCTGCTGCTCAAGGTCTACCGCGCCGAGGCCCGCCCGGCGACCGGGCTCGACCCGGAGCTGGCGGGCCTGCTCGAGGAGATGAAGCGGGTCGACCCCGCGGCGCGGCCGACCGCGGAGGCGGTGGCCGGGCGCCTCGCCCTGCTCCGCTCCCGGCCGGCTCGCGCCCGCGCGCGGCGGGTCAGG
>CAYTJW010000654.1:0-3636 GCA_964438135.1 uncultured Thermoanaerobaculia bacterium | reverse complement strand
CCAGCAGCTGGGTCGGCCGCACCCGGCTGGCCCACAGCTCGTCCTTCAGGCGCCGCCCCCAGCGGCCGTCGCCGACGCTGCGGCCGTTGAGGTTGACCACCGCGTCCGCGCCCTCCAGGTCGGCTGCGGCGAGTCGGCCCAGCTGCGGGTCCCAGCTGACCTCGCCGGGGCCCGCGGCGGGCCGGCGGACCAGGCGCACCACGTCGTGGCCGGCGGCGGCGAGGTCGCCCACCAGGGCCCGGCCGACCAGGCCGCTCGCGCCCGACACCAGGACCCTCACCGGCTCGAGCCCCCCGGGGCCCAGCCGGCCAGCCACTCGACCACCACCTCGGCCAGGGCGGCGGCGTGCTCCGGGCGGTCGTTGAGGGCCGGGATGTAGCGCAGCTGGCCGTCGCCGGCGGCGGCGAGGACGCGGTGGCCGCCGACCGCGATCTCCTCCAGGGTCTCGAGGCAGTCGACGGCGAAGCCCGGGCACAGGACGTCGACGGTGGCGACGCGCTCGGCGGCCCAGGAGCGGAGCAGGGCGTCGGTGGCGGGCCCGAGCCACTCGTCGCCGCCGAAGCGCGACTGGTAGGCGAGGGACCACTGCCGCTCCTCGAGGCGGAGGGCGGCGGCGAGGCGGCGGGCGGTCGCCACGCACTGCTCCGGGTAGGGGTCGCCGGCCTCGCCGTAGCGGGCGGGCAGACCGTGGAACGACAGCAGCAGGCGGTCGCCCCGCCCCCGCTCGGCCCAGGCGGCGCGGACGCTCGCGGCCAGCGCGGCGAGGTAGGCCGGGTGGTCGTGGTAGTCGAGGACCAGGCGCAGCTCGGGCAGCCGCCGCCAGGAGGACAGCTCGCGAGCGACCGCGTCGGCCACCGACGCGGTGGTGGCGGACGAGTACTGGGGGAAGAGCGGCAGCACCAGCACCCGGCCGCAGCCCCGCGCCGCCAGGCGGCGCAGCGCGTGGCCGAGGGACGGCTCGCCGTAGCGCATGCCGGCCTCGACCGGGGCGTGGTCGCCGAGGCGGGCTTCGAGCTCGGTCGCGAGGGCAGCGGCGAGGCGGCCGGTGGTCACCACCAGCGGCGGGCCCTGGTGGGTCCAGATCCGGCGGTAGAGCCGCGCCGAGCGGGGCGAGCGGAGCGGCAGCACGACCAGGTTGCGGACCAGCCACCACGGCAGGCGGGGCGCGTCCACCACCCGCGGGTCGGCGAGGAACTCGGCCAGGTAGCGGCGGACGGCGCGGGCGGTCGGCGCCGCCGGCGAGCCGAGGTTGACGAGCAGGACGCCGACCGGGGGCGAGGTCACGGCGCACCCCCTTGGGTGCGGGTGGGGCGGAGCGCGGAGGTCGCGGTCACGTTCTCAGTGTGGGGCAGCTCCGGGCCCACGTCCAGGTCCACGACCACGTCCACGACCACGTCCACGACCACGTCCAGGTCCAGGGCACCGGCGGGGGGTCGGGAACCAACCCCGCGGCCGAGCGTAGAATGCCCCGGGGGAGGGACGGCAATGCCCAGGTACAGGTCGATGGTGGATCGCAGCGGTCTCGACCGGCGTCGGTTCCTCAAGGCTCTGGGGGTCGGCACGGTGGTGGCGGGCGGGGCGGTGCTGGGCGTGCCGCCGGGGGCGGCCGAGGAGGTGCCCGCGCAGCCGACGGCGACGCCGAAGCCGCCGGCCGAGGTGGAGACCAACCTCGCCGACTTCATGAAGGTGCCGAAGGCGAAGGGGGCGATCCCGGGGCCGTTCCCGGGGAGGGTGGTCGAGGTCGCGGACGCCCGCGCCGTGGTCGGCGACCGGGTCGACGCGGCGGTGGTGCGGGAGATGGTCGAGAAGGGGGTCACGCGGCTCACCGGCAAGCCCCTCAAGGAGAGCTTCGGGATGCTGTTCCAGGCCACCGACGTGGTCGGCCTCAAGGTCAACCCGGTCGGCGCGCCGCTCATCAACACCCGCCTCGAGCTGGTCGACGCGGTCATCCGCTGGCTCGTCGATGGCGGCCTGCCGAAGGGCAACGTCGTCATCTGGGACCGCTTCGACGACATGCTGGCACAGGCCGGTTTCACCGCCGCCAACTTCCCGGGCGTCCGCATCGCCTCGCTGCAGACCATGTCCGAGGAGGGCACCGGCTGGCGCACCCCGGACGGCCGCCACGTCAGCGAGGGCAACTTCGACCGCGACGCCTACTACTTCGCCAAGGGGGTGGTGGGGAAGTCGGTGCAGGGCTACCCGGACGACGAGCTCTACCTCAACCAGCACGTCTTCGCCGGCGAGCACTCCTACTTTGGCACCCTCGTCACCCGCGAGCTGACCCGCATCGTCAACCTGCCGGTGTTCAAGAACACCGGCCCCGGCATCTCCATGGCGACCAAGAACCTCGGCTACGGCGCGGTGTGCAACACCGGCCGCCTGCACGCGCCGCTGTTCTTCCGCGTCTGCACCGAGGTGGTGGCGGCGCCGTGGATCCGCGACAAGCTCGCCCTCAACATCGTCGACGGCCTGCGCGGCCAGTACGACGGCGGGCCGATGCTCAACGCCCAGTTCGTCTACCCGCACCGCACCCTCTACTTCGCCACCGACCCCTTCGCCCTCGACATGACCTGCCACAACGCCCTCCAGGCCAAGCGCGCGGAGATGAAGGTGCGGGTCGCCGACCACCCGCGCTACACCGATTACCTGCGCCAGGGCGAGAAGCTCGGCCTGGGCGTCGCCGACCCGGCGAGGATCGAGCACGTGGTGGTGTCGGCGTGAGGCCGGGGCCGGTCCTGCTGGGGACGGCGCTGGCCCTCACCTTCGCCGCCTGCTCCCGGCCCGGGGCGGTGGCGACGGGCCCGCTGCCGGCGGACGGCGAGGTGGCCGGCTGGTCGTTGTCCGGGGCGGCGGAGGCCTTCGCCCCGCCCGAGCTGTACGGGCAGATCGACGGCGGCGCCGAGGTGTTCCTCGAGCTCGGCTTCGACCGCCTCGACCTGCAGCGCTACGCCTCGGGCGGGCACGAGGTCGCGCTCGAGCTGTACTGGATGACCGACCCGACGGCGGCCCTCGGCGTCTACCTGCTCAAGTGCGGCAGGGAGACCCCCGACCCGGCCCTGGCCGACCGCAACACGGTCAACCCCTACCAGGCGCAGCTGGTGCGCGGCCGGGTCTACCTGGTGGTCAGCCGCCTCCAGGGCGAGCCGCCGGCCGAGGCGATGGTGGGGCTGGCGCGGCTGGCGGCCTCGCGCCTCGAGCCCGGCGACGGGTCGGCGGCGTTCGCCGCGCTCCCTTCGCCCGACCGGGTCGCGGGCAGCGAGCGGGTCGTCCGCGGCCCCTTCACCCTGCAGGAGGTCGTGACCCTGGGCGAGGGCGACGTGCTCCAGCTCGGCGGCCGGGTGACGGCCGTCGCCGCCCGCTACCAGGGCGCCGGCGGCGAGGTCACCCGCCTCGTCGCCAGCTACCCCGACCAGGCCGCGGCCGCCTCCGCCCTGGCCTCGGTCCGGGAGCACCTCGACCCCTACCTGGAGCTCCTGCTGGACGAGCCGGAGCGGCTCGTGCTCCGGGACCACCGCGGCCGCTACGGCACCGTGGCGCGGGTCGCCGACCGCCTCGAGCTCGCGCTCGACCGGGTCGAGCCGCCGCCGCAGCTGGCGGGGGGGGCGCCGGGCGCCGGGCCGTGAGCGCGGCGGCCCC
>CAYTJW010000653.1:0-3637 GCA_964438135.1 uncultured Thermoanaerobaculia bacterium | reverse complement strand
AGCTGCAGGCGCCGGCCGCGGCGCGGCTGCCCCTGTCGCCGCGTCACGTGCCCCAGCCGCGGGCCCGGCTGGAGGCGGTGCGCGCGGCGGCGACCGAGGCCCTCGGCGAGCTGGCGGGCGAGGGGGCGGCCGGCGACCTGGCGGTGGGCGACGTGTTCCAGCTGCGGCCGGCGTTCTCGGCCACCGTCAACCGCGCCGGGCTGGAGCGGCTGCTGGCGAGCCCGCGGGTGCGGTTCGTCGAGGAGGACGCGGTCTGGCGCACCCGGACCGTGCAGGGCCTGGCGCTGATCCACGCCGACGTGCTGCACGGCATGGGCTACACCGGCGCCGGCACGGCGGTGGCGGTGGTCGACACGGGGGTGAACTACAACCACCCGGCCCTCGGCGGCGGCCCGATCCCGAACGGCAAGGTGGTGTACGGCAAGGACACCGGCAACAACGACAGCGACCCCATGGACTGCGACGGCCACGGCTCCGGCGTCGCCTCGGTCGCGGCCGGCGCCGGCTGGGCCTTCCTCACGTACGGCGGCGGGGTCGCGCCCGGGGCCGGCATCCTCGCCTACAAGGCGACGCGCGACAACGACTGCGGCTCGTTCTACGTCAGCGACGTGATCGAGGCGATCGACGACGCGGTGCTGCGCCGCGACGACTACAACGTCGTCGCCGTCAACCTGTCGATCGGCGGCGCCGTCGTCAACGGCCCCTGCGACCGGACCAACTCGACCTACGCCGCGGCGGTCGACGACGCCACGGACGCCGGCATCGCGGTGGTGGCGGCGGCGGGCAACGAGGGCATGAAGGGCTGGCTGTCGACCCCGGGGTGCCTGTCGCGGGTCATCAGCGTGGCGTCGGTCTACGACGCGAACAGCGCCACCAACGCCGCCATCAGCTACTGCGCCAACGACGACTGCAGCGAGATCCTCTGCACCGACCACCGGCTGCCGGCCAAGACCCCGACCTGCTACTGCAACTCCAACGCCTACCTCGACGTGTTCGCGCCGTCGGAGCGGGTCTACGGCGCCGACCTCGAGGAGTCGCTGGCCGAGGGCGGCGGCACCTCCTACGCGACCCCCTACGTCGCCGGCGCGGTGGCGCTGTTGCACGAGGCCCGGCCGGAGCTGACCCCCGACCAGCTGCGGCTGCTGCTGGGGGTCACCGGCGAGCCGGTCACCGAGCCGCAGACCGGCCTGGTCCGGCCGCTGGTGGACCTCGAGGCGGCCCTGGGCGCGGCCGGGGTCGGGCTGGGCGACGGCACGCCCGCCTCGATCCCCGACGCGACCGGCGGCTCCCTGACCTCGTCGGCGCTGGTCAGCGAGGACGGCCTGGTCGCCTCGGTGCAGGTGGTGGTGAAGGTGGCGCACGGCGACCCGAGCCAGCTGCTGGTCGCTCTGACCTCGCCCGACGGCACCCGCGTCGTGCTCCACGACCACCAGCCCGGCACGACCCCCGACCCGAACGGCGTCAACCGGGTCGACTCCCTGTTCGTCGCCTACCCCGACGACCGGGCGCCGGCCGAGGGGCTGGACGCCTTCGCCGGCCGGCCGGCCGCGGGGTTCTGGACGCTGACGGTGACGGACGACGTGGCAACGGCGGTTGTGGGCCCGGCGCAGCGCCTCCTCGGCTGGGCCCTCGAGGTGGAGACCGCCGCCGGCCCCGAGCCGGCCTTCGTCGTCCCGGTGGTGGCCCACGCCGCCGGCGCGGCCGGCACCTTCTGGGTCAGCGACGTGCGCCTCCTCAACCCGTCGGCGACTGCCGCGGCGGTCGACCTGTACCTGGTGCCGGTCGGCGCCGACGGCACTGCCGGCGCCCCAACGGCGGCGGTCGAGGTGGGCGCGACCAGCGTCGTCGCCCTCGAGGACATCGTGGCGAGCGAGCTCGCGGCCGGCGACGTGCAGGGCAACCTGGTGGTCGCGACCGCCACCACCGGGTTGGTCGCCACCTCCCGCACGTACAACACCGGTGGCTCGTCCGGCACCTACGGCCAGTTCGTCGGCCCGGCCGACCCGGCCGACGCCATCGGCGCCGGCGACCAGCCCCTCACCCTGCTGCAGCTCGCCGACAGCGCCGCCTACCGCGCCAACGTCGGCTTCTCCGAGGTGGCCGGCGCCGCGGCCACGGTCCGCGTCACCCTCCGCGACGGGGCGACCGGGGCGGTGCTCGGCACGCCCCGCACCTACGACGTGACCCCCCTCTCCAACCGGCAGGTCAACCGGGTCGTGCCCGAGCTCGGCGGCGGCACCACCGACAACGCCTACGCCACGGTCGAGGTCGTGTCCGGAACCGGTCGCGTGGTGGCCTACGCGTCGGTGGTCGACGCCACGACCGGCGACGCCATCTTCGTCCCCGGCCGCCGGCCGGCGAGCGTCACGGGCGTGGTCCTGCCGGCCGTGGCCCGCGCCGCCGGGGCGGCCGGCACCAACTGGGTCTCCGACCTGCGGGTGCTGAACGGCGGCAGCGCGGCGGTGCAGCTGGGCCTCGAGTACCGCCCTCGCCAGGGTCTGGGGGGCGACACCCTCACCGCCGCGCGCGCGGTCGCGCCGGGCGAGGTGCTGGCGCTCGACGACGTGCTCGCCGCGGCGTTCGGCCTCGACTCGGGCTCGGGCACGCTGCGCCTGGTCCCCTCGGGCGGCGCGGCCGCGCTGCTGGTGACCTCGCGCACCTACAACCAGACCGGCAACGGCACGTACGGCCAGTTCATCGGCGGCGTCACCGACGGCGACCGCGCCACGTCCTACCTCGCCCACCTCGACAAGAGCGAGGGGCTCCGCTCCAACCTCGGCCTGTGCGAGGTCGGCGGCGGCTCGGTCACCCTGCGCTACACCCTGCGCGGAGCGACCGGCGCCGCCCTCGGCAGCGCCACGGCCACCCTGTCGCCGTACGAGGTCCTCCAGGTCAACGACGTCTACGCCGCGGTCGGCGCCGCCGCCGCCGCCAACACCTGGGTCGAGATCGCCCTGGTCGGCGGCGACGGCGCCTATGCCGCCTACGCCTCGGTGGTCGACAACCGCTCCGGCGACGCGGTCTACATCCCGGCCTCCTCGGGCCTGTAGGGCGACGCCCGTACCCGTACCCGTACCCGTTCCCGAACCCGATGGGGCGGGCGGGTGCTTCGCATTCCTTGCCGTGAGTCGTGGCGTGCTCGTGCCCTGCCTGGACCTCGACCCGGACCTGGACCTCGTCCGGTCTCGCGATCGGCCCCTGCGCCCTACTCCGGCAGCGGCTCGCGCAGCCGCCGCCAGGTCCCGGGGATGCCGTGCAGGCCGACGGCCAGGGCGACGACGCCGCCGACGATGGCGCAGGTGGTGTCCATGTCGCCGAGGCCGGAGGCGGTCGCCCACAGGGCTTCCTCGAACGAGTCGAGGTGGGTGGCTGCGCACCACAGCGCGTAGGGCACGGTGTCGGCGGCGGTGACGTCGCTGCCGTTGCCGAGCACGTAGACGGCGTGGCGGATGCCGCTGGTCGGGGTCACGGACACCGCCTGGCGGAGGCCGTGGTGGGTGTCGCCGGGCGGCGTCGCCTCGAGCGCGGCGCGCAGCATGGCCCGGCCCGAGCCTGGGCCGAGCTCGTCGCGGTTGGCCCACACCCAGGCGGCGGCCGCCGCCACGGCGACCGCCCCCGCCTGCCCCTCGGGGTGGGC
>CAYTJW010000652.1:0-3650 GCA_964438135.1 uncultured Thermoanaerobaculia bacterium | reverse complement strand
TGAACGCCCCCAGGCCGACCAGGCGGCGCCGCACCTGGCCCACGCCCGGGTCGGCGGAGCTCGTGACGTACTCGTAGCGGGTCACGACGTCGTAGTCGTGGGGCCCGCCAGAGCCGGGCTCATAGTGGACCCGCTCGGCCAGCACCTCGCCGTGGCTCGCCGACCACTCGCGTGTGGTGCGCTGGTCGACGCCCACGCCGTTGCTGAGGTCATCCACCCGGCCGTCCGCCGGCCGCTGCAGCAGCCACGCGTCGTGGCCGCCCTTCCAGTAGAAGGTGGTCTCCTCGCGCTGGAAGGTCGCGCTGTCGAGCGGGTCGTACATGGTTGCCTCGCTGAAGCCGACCGACGAGGCGAAGGAGGTCTGGCTCTCGACCGTGGTGCGGTGGGACGGGAAGGCCCTGGTGTAGCCCAGGGATGGGTTGGAGAGGTTCGGGCAGGTCCCGAGCGACGGCGTGCAGTGGTCGTACTCGTAGCCGTAGCGGGTGACGGTGACCAGGTCGGCGCCTCCGAGCGCGGCCCCGTGGTCGTACGTGATCACCTCGCGCGGGCGGCGGTTGACCTGGGTGCCGAAGCGCGAGCCGTTGCCGGCCCAGTTGAGGGCCTCGTCGTCGACGGTGGAGGTGTGGACCGAGGTGCGGGTGGGGGTGCGGCCGGCGCCGGTGCCGCGGTACTGCCGCTCGTAGACCAGCGCCCCGGACAGGGGAAACGTGAGCGGCTCGCCGCCGTCGATCCAGCAGTCGCCGTCCCTGTCCACCACTGCCGTCCCCAGGCTGAACACATACTCGGCGTCGTCGGCGCGCGGCGGCAGGTCGGCCACGTTGTGGGTGGTGACCGTCGTGGTCGACGAGGAGGTCAGGTACTGCTCAGGGTGCGGGTACGACTGGTCCGGGTGGTCGACGGCCGGGTTCGGCGCCTCGGGGAAGCCGGCGTCGAAGCGAACCGGCAGGCCGAGGTACGAGGAGCTCGTGTGCGCGTAGGTCGCGAGCTCGAGGGTCGAGCCGTCGCGATCCCGAGCCTCGCGGCGGGCGACGCCGAGGGAGTAGGTGTTGACGTCGGCGCAGGTCGGCTCGCTCTCCCCGCCTGCAGGCGGGCCGCAGGGAATGCTCTCCACCTCGCACTGGATGGTGCCGTTCGACGGCTGCAGGGTGTGGTGGTCCTTCCGCCAGACCGCGTAGTCGTAGCTGACCGTGCCCCCGGTCGGCAGCTCGACCTGCCGCAGAGTCCCGAGCTGCATCCCTCTCCTCTGCGGGAAGACGTCGCTCGAGGTCGCGAACACGTCCTCCTGAGGGATGCCGGCGCACCCCTGGTACAGGTCACTGGCGCAGCTCCAGTACCGGAACCCGTACTCGAGGTCCTCCCCGTCGACGGCCACGCTCTCGAGCAGGTAGACCCAGTCGGTGCGCCTGGCCGCCTCGACGGTCACCACCGGGTAGTACTGCACGAGCTGGAGACGTGGGGGCGCCTCCTGCTCGCTGAGGTAGGTGAGGTCGTAGCGTATGAGCTGGACCCAGGCGCTGGTGCCCACGTCCCACCAGGAGAAGGTCACGTGGCTGACGCGCTGGGGCCGGGCTCGGCCCTCGAGATCCGCCGGTCGCTCGACCTCGACGGCGGCTCGCCGCAGCGGCGTGCCGTCGGCGCGGTACTCGGTGACGGTCTGAGGGATCAGCTGCCGGAGCTGCTTGAGCACATCCGGCGCAACGCCCTCGGTGGCGTGGTTGTATGCCTCGTGCCACCAGGTGTGCTGGGCGTTGTTCAGGTCGCTGTTTTCGTGGTAGGTGACGTCGACGCGATTGCCCCACCGGTCCCTCATCCGGGTGCAGTAGGTGCCGTCGCGCTGCCGGGCGTAGTCGCGCCCGACGTAGGTCGGGCTCGAGGGGCCCTCGTCGTAGTTGTCGAGGATGCGGGTGTACTCGTGGATCGTGCCGTCCGGGAAGTACGCGTCGTAGGTCCCGGGGGTTGAGCGCCGGACCACCTTCACGTCCGACCCGTCGCGGGTGTAGCACACGCTCTCCGCCGTCAGCATCTGGCAGGTGCCGTAGCCCGCGTAGCGGCTGGTGAACAGCTGGTGCTCGCCGCCGTCCGGGGTGACCAGGAACAGCTCGCCCGGGAAGCGGGGCGCGATGTGACCGAGCTCGAGGGTCCACCCCAGCCCGACGTCGGGAGCGCCGAGCAAGGCGCCGGTCCCGAACTGGTTGCACTGGTCCGGCACGAGGCCGTTGACGTGGCCGCTGCAGCGTTTCTCGGCGGCCCACGACGCCGAGTTGTAGTGCAGCGCGAGCTGGAACCGGAGGTCGCCGCCGGGATGGAGGGGCGGGCCCAGGGGCACGCTCAGGGTCAGGTTGCCGGAGTAGAGGTTGACGTCGTCGAGGGCGCCGGCGTCGAAGACGGTGTTGACGTGGCCGCGGGCGTGATTCGGGTAGTAGGCGGCGTAGTCGGTCGGGTCCGGGTCCTGGGCCCTGAGGACCGCCCCGAAGAGCCCCACGAGGACCACTGCGACCAAGGTGCTGCCGCGCATCGCTCACCTCCCGCCCGTGATCGCGGCCGGCGGGCTCATGGATGTCGCACACCCCGAGGCGGGTGCGCCCCAGCCCGAGACGTCACCCCACTCGAAGCCGTCGGCGAAGCTCATCGGCACACCCGCGCCGTCCTCCCCCTCCGACACGTACTCGTCGAAGAGCAGGGTCACGGTCTCGCCGGCGCCGAAGGCGTTGGTGGCCGGCGTACCGAGGCGGATGAGCTCGAGGCTGGTCAGGTTGTTGGAGAGGCTGACCTTCCTCCAGGCGGGGTCGCCGGGGGGCGGGCAGGCGGCCGCGGCGCCGGTCACCGCCAGGGCCACGAAGCCGGTGCCGCCGGAGCCGGTCCGGTACTCCAGGCACACCCGGTAGGGCTGGTTGTTGGCGAGCTGGATCCGCGTGGTGCTCTGGTCGCCGCACTGGTTGCCCTTGCCGTAGACCTGCAGGTTGGAGACCGTGCCGCTGGCGGTCTGGTACAGCCACAGCTGCAGCACCGCGACCGAGGGGCTGCCCGGGCAGCTGCCGATCCCCCGCAGCAGCGCCTGGCGGAAGTTGAGGTGGCTCGGGACCGTCACCGTGCCCACCTCGAGCAGAAACGTCGCCCGGTAGCTCTTCTCCCCGGTCGGCGTGTCGTCCTGGACGAACGCCGAGGTGGTGTTGTCGTGGAACACCTGCATCCCCCAGCTGGTGCCCCCCATCGCCGCCGCGTGGGTCACGCTCAGGGTGTCCGCGGCGGCCGGCGCGGCAAGCAGGGCCAACCCCAGCAGCCACTCGCAGTGCACTCGACCTCGTCCCATGCGGCCTCCTCCCGCCCGCGGCGGGGCGCGGGCCCCGGGTCGGGGTCGACCCGCAAGGGGGACCGAGGCCTGCCCTGCCGCTGCAGCTCGTCGAACGGTAGCGACTCGGGGGGGGGGGCTGTCAAGAGGCCGCTGCGCACCACGCCGGCGAGGAGCTCGGCCGCCGGCGCGACCCGCCCGCCCCGGACAGGCTCGAGACCCACGGCGAGCCGCGGCGACCGGTCGCCGGGGCCCGCTGCCCCGCCCTACTCGTAGCGCAGCGCCTCGATCGGCTGCAGGCGGGCAGCGCGCAGCGCCGGCCACATCCCGAACACCAGCCCGACCGCGGTGCAGAACAGGA
>CAYTJW010000651.1:0-3652 GCA_964438135.1 uncultured Thermoanaerobaculia bacterium | reverse complement strand
CCACCCCGGCCGCGGTCGTCGCGGCGGGGGCAGCTTGCGGCCAGCAGAGCGAGAGACAGGAGTCACCGTGTCGCCGACCCCAACGCCCCGCCGCCGCCGGCCGTCGCCGCGGCCGGCAGCCTGCGTCGCAGTCGCCCTCGCCCTCTCCCTCGCGGCGTGCGGCGGCGGGCCGCCGTCGGGAGCGGCCGTGCCCACCGGCCCCGGGTCCGCCGAGGAGGAGGCGGTGGCGGTCGCCGTCGCCCCGGTCGTGCGACAGGCGATCTCGTCGCTCTACTCGACCTCCGCCACCCTCCGCGCCGAGCGCCAGGCGACCGTCACCGCCCGCACCCGCGGCGTGGTCCGCGCCCTCGAGGCGGAGGAGGGGGACCGGGTCGCGGCCGGGGCGGTCCTCGCCCACCTCGAGGACGACGAGCAGCGCATCGCCGCCGCCCGGGCCCGGGTCGCCCACGACACCTCCCGCCGCGAGCTCGCGCGCCTCGAGGGCCTGTTCGGCCAGGGCCTGGCCAGCGAGGAGGCGTTCGAGAAGGCCCGCCGCAGCGCCGAGGACGCCCGCATCGAGCTGGAGCTGGCCGAGCTGGTCGTGTCCCGCACCACCATCCGCGCCCCCTTCGCCGGCGTGGTCGTCCGCCGCCACCTCGACCTCGGCGCCGCCGTCGCCGACGGCACCGCCCTGTTCGACCTCGCCGACGTCGAGCCGCTCTTCGCCGACCTGAGCGTGCCGGAGCGCCACGTGGCCCGCCTCGGGGTGGGCCAGGCGGTCCGCCTCTCGACCGGGGAGGGGTCCGCCGCCAGCGACGCGCGGATCGAGCGCATCGCCCCGGCCGTGGAGCCGTCGACCGGCACGGTCAAGGTGACGGTGGCGGTGGCCGGGGGCGCCGCCCTCCGCCCCGGCGCCTTCGTCCGGGTCGACGTCGTCACCGACACCCACGCCGACGCGCTGGTGGTGGCGCGGTCGGCCCTGGTCGCCGAGGGCCGGCGCTGGCACCTCTTCCGCCTGGCGGGGGACGGCACGTCCGTGGCCATGCTCGAGGCCACCCTCGGCTTCGAGAACGGCGACTCGGTCGAGGTCGCGAGCGCGACCGGCGACGGGCCGCCGCTCGCCGCCGGCGACCGGGTCGTGGTCGCGGGCGCCCCCGCCCTGTCGGACGGGGTGCGGGTGCGGGTCGTCGAGCCCGCGCCGGCCGCCCCCGCCGCGGCCAACCCCTGATGCTGCCCCGCTTCGCCGTCCGCCGCCCGGTCACGGTGCTGATGGTCACCCTGGCGGTGACCACCTTCGGCCTGCTGGCGGTGGGCCAGCTGCCGGTCGACCTCCTGCCCGACCTGTCCTACCCCACCCTCACGGTCCAGACCCGCTACGAGGACGCGGCCCCGTCCTCGGTCGAGCAGCTCGTGACCCGGCCGATCGAGGAGGCGGTGGGGGTCATCCCCGGCGTCCGCGACCTCCGCTCCGCCTCCCGCGCCGGCCTCTCCGAGGTGGCGCTGGAGCTCGACTGGGGCGAGCGGGTCGACGCGGTGGCGCTGGAGGTGCGGGAGCGGTTGGGGCTGGTCGAGCTGCCGCGCGAGGCGGAGGTGCCGCGGGTGCTGCGCTACGACCCGTCGCTCGAGCCGATCATGCGCCTGGCCCTGGCCGGCGATCGGCCGCTCGACGAGCTGCGCCTGCTCGCCGAGCGCTGGCTCAAGCCCCGGCTGGAAGCGGTCGAGGGAGTGGCCGCGGCCCGGGTGCGGGGCGGGCTCGACCCGGAGGTGACGGTCGACGCCGACGAGGACCGCCTCGCCACCCTCGGCCTCGACCTCGACGACCTGGCCCGGGCGCTCCAGGCCGAGAACGTCAACCAGCCCGGCGGCTCGCTGCGCGACGGCAACGCCATCTACCTGGTCCGGACCCTGCACGAGTTCGTCGACCTCGAGCAGATCCGGCGGACCGTGGTGCGCGAGTCCGCGGCCGGCCGGGTGCGAGTCGAGGACGTCGCGGCGGTCGAGCGCGGCCACCGCGACCGTGACGAGATCACCCGCCTCGACGGCCGCGAGGTGGTGGAGGTCGACCTCCACCGGCAGGGGCTGGCCAACACCGTCACCGTCGCCGGGGCCGTCCGGGCCGAGCTCGGGCGGTTGCGCCAGGAGATGCCGGCCGACCTCGAGCTCGCGCCGGTGACCGACCAGTCGCGCTACATCGCCGAGGCGGTGGGCGACGTCTGGCAGGCGGCCTGGGTGGGCGGGCTGCTGGCGGTGGTGGTGCTGTACTTCTTCCTCCGCGACCCGCGCGCGACCGGCGTCATCGCCCTCTCGATCCCGGTGTCGGTGATCGCCACCTTCGTCTTCATGCAGCAGGCCGGCGTGAGCCTCAACGTCATGTCGCTCGGCGGCCTCGCCCTCGGCGTCGGCATGCTGGTCGACGCCTCGATCGTGGTGTTGGAGTCCGTCGACCGCCACCGCCGCCTCGGCGCGGACCGGGTCGCGGCCGCCGTCGCCGGCGCCGGCGAGGTCGCCGGGGCGGTCACCGCCTCGACCCTGACCACGGTGGCGGTGTTCCTGCCCATCGTCTTCGTCCAGGGGGTGGCGGGCCAGCTCTTCCGCGACCAGGCGGTCACGGTCTGCCTGTCCCTGGTCGCCTCGCTGCTGGTGTCGCTGACCCTGATCCCGGCCCTGACCGCGTTCCAGCTCGGCCGGCTGGTGCAGGGGGCGAGCTTCCACGCCCGCCCCCCGTCCCGGCCCCCCGACCTCCCGGCCGGCCTCCGCCTCGGCGGCCTCGAGCTCGCCCCCCTGGGCGACGGCTCGAGCCGCTCGAGCCGGCTCGCGACCCGAGCCGCCCTGCCCCTGCGCCTGCCCCTCCTCCTCCTCGGGCTGGCCCTCGCCGCGCTGTGGCGGGTCGTCGACCGCCTCTTCGGCCTCGCCACCCGACCGCTCGCCGCCGCCAACGCGGCCCTGGTCGACGCCTACCCACGGGTTCTCGCCGGGGCCCTGCGCCGGCGCGGCACGGTCATCGGCGTGGCCGTCGCGCTGTTCGCCCTGGCGGTCGCCGTCTTGCCCCTGCTCGGCACCACCCTGGTGCCGGACCTGGCCCAGGGCGAGCTCGCCTTCCAGCTGCGCCTGCCCGAGGGCTCCACCCTCGACGCCACGGCGGCGGCGGTCGGTCAGGTCGAGGCGCTGCTGGTCTCAGACCCGCGCTTCGAGCAGGTGCTGGCGGTGGTCGGCAGCCTGCCCGCCGCCGCCTCCGGCCGCCGCACCCTGGGCGAGAACCTGGCCCAGGTCGACCTCCGCCTCGCCCCGGGGGTGGACGAGGCCGCCGCCCTGGCGCGGGTGCGCCAGGCCCTGGCCCTGCTGCCGCGGGTCTCGGCCGAGATGGCGCGACCGGCGGTGCTGGCGATGCGGCCGCCGGTGGCGGTGGAGGTCTACGCCGACGACCTCGAGCTGCTCGAGCGGGCGGCCGACACGGTCGCGACAGCCCTCGCCGCCCTGCCCACCCTGCGCGACGTCGCCTCCTCGGCCGAGCCCGGCCACCCCGAGATCCGGGTCGTGGTCGACCGCGAGCGGGCGGCCGCGCTCGGCGTCTCGACCGAGGCCGTCGGCGTCGCCCTGCGCGGCAAGATCCGCGGCGAGCTGGTCGGCCAGCTGCGAGAGGGCGAGGAGCGGGTCGACATCCGCCTGCGCGCCG
>CAYTJW010000650.1:0-3654 GCA_964438135.1 uncultured Thermoanaerobaculia bacterium | reverse complement strand
CCGGTGCGCGAACAGCTTGCTGTTGAAGTGCAGGGCGAGGTCGTAGGCGAGGCCGCCGTCGGTGGCGAGGGTGTAGAGGGGGACGCGGAGGGTGAGGTTGCCGTTGGCGAGGTTGAGCGACTCGAGCTGCGACAGGTCGTACGACGAGGGCTGGTAGCCCTTGGCCTCGCTCGGGAAGTCCTCGGTGGCGAGGGCGAGCCGACCCAGGGCGAGGAAGACGACGGCAGCGAGCACCGGCAGGGGACGACGGCGGGTGACGGGGTTGGTGGGCACGGCCTCCTCCTCAAGGCAGGCTCAGCGCCGGCACGCACGGGCCCGCGTACACGACGTAGTCCGCGCTGTCGTTGCCGGCGTTCTGGGTGTTGCCGGGGATGCTGAGCTGGGCGGCGAAGGCGACCTGCCCCTCGGCCTCCGGCGTCCACGTCTCGAGGAGCGGGAAGACCAGGGTGTTGGGCTCGCCGGGCAGGCTCACGGGCACGTCGGCGGTCATGATGACCGCCGCCTCGCTCGGGTCCCCGCGCTCCACGCTGACCATGCCCGGTGTGAGGCCGTTCTGTGGGACCTCGCCGGCCAACGTCACCCTGAGACCGAGCTGGAGCGTCTCGCCGAGGCCGACCGAGCTCGCCAGGTCGCGCCACTCGCCGTCGACGCAGGCGACCAGCAGCCCGGCCGGCGCCGCGTCCCAGCCGAAGGGCTGACTCGGCTCCTCGGCCTCCCAGGCGCGGATCAGGTCGACCTCGGTCTCCGGCGCCCCGACGCACTGGCCGACGTTGTGGCAGCAGATGGTGTCGAGGCCGAGGAAGGTCTCGGTGACCTCGTCGAAGATGCTCTTGCGCGGCGCGGGTCCGAAGGGGTAGGCCAGGATCGGCAGGGTGTCGCCCCCCTCCCACCAGCCCATGGGCAGGTGGGCGCTCTCTCGCCACACCAGGGTGTGCCACTGCCAGTCGCCGAAGTCGAGGTCGCCGCGGCTGTCCAGGCCGCCGCCGAGGCCGGGCGGCATCAGGTTCTCCGGCGACTCGGGGCGCCGCTGGCCGCAGTACTCGCCGCCGACCAGGTAGGGCTGGAAGCCGCAGTGCTCCACCCGCCGGTAGCGGACCATCAGCCCCCCGACCAGGTGGTGCTCGGCACCCTCTCCCCAGTTGCGGAGCCAGGCCATGAACGGCGTCTCCTCGTTCGACGTCCAGTCGTACTTGACGTAGGCCAGCCCGTCCTCCAGGTCGGGGGTGACGGTCATGGCGAAGCGGGCGAAGTCGGTCTGCTGCGCGCCGTTGAAGTCCTCGCTCAAGAGCGACGCCGTGCCGAGCGCGTCGTCGAGCGTGCCGGCGACGACCGGGATCCAGTCCGCCACCACGAAGTCGTTTTCGTACTCGGTCTCGACCACGGTCCGGTCCGGGTTGACCACGACCTTGACGTCGAGCACGGCCCAGTCGACGCCCTCGAGCGGCAGGTAGCCCGGGTCGACGAGGAGCTGGTGCAGCTCGACCGCGGTGCCGTAGGTCTCGACCCGCGGCACCACCGTCTGGCCGAGCAGGCGCCAGGCGGCCTCGTCCTTCGGCCCGCCCGGCATGCGGCCCCGCGCCCAGACCTGGAGCGGCACCTCCACCGCGGCCTCGTTCTCGGACACCAGGGGCACCACCAGGGTGAAGGGCGTGCCCACCCCGACCACGTCGAGGCGGCTCCAGTCCCCCTGCGGCGACACGTCCCAGGCGTCCATCGGGTAGCGCTCGACCTGGTCGAACAGGAGGTTGGGGGTGACCCCGTTGTCGACGTGGAAAGCCAGCACGCCCGGGCTCTTGTCCAGGTCGAGCGGCTGGCCGACCAGGGTCCAGGAGCCCTCGACCTCGGCCGACGGCGGCGGCAGCACCAGGTCGCAGAGGTCGTAGCTCGCGACCGCGCCCGCCGCGAGCGCGCCCTTGACCGTGGCCTCCGGGTCGGGCTCGGTGGCGCTGGCCGGGCAGAACAGGGTGGCGCACAGGCCCGGCTCGTCGTCCTTGCAGGCCGACCAGGTGATGCCGCGCTGGGCGGTGCTGCCCTTGGTCCGCAGCTCGCAGCCGTTGTTGACCACGCTCTGCCAGAGGTCCAGGGTGGTGCCCGCCATGATCACCGGCGGCACCTGGCTGCCCGCCAGCAGGCGCGGCTGGTCGGCGAGCTCGAGGTAGGCCCCGGGGAGGAGGTCGACCCGGTCGAGCGTCCCGCTCATCCCCAGGGTGGCCATCTCCAGCCGCAGCGGCGAGCTGGACCCCCGCGGCGGCGGCCAACGCTCGTTGTCGTCGAGGTAGACGATGACCGTGACGTCGAAGAACGGCGGCGTCCCGATCTTGGCCGGCGCCTTGAGCTCCACGGTGTCGGCCTCGGTCAGGCCCCAGCCGAGCACGAAGCTGCCCCGCGCCGACAGGGTCGGGAAGTGGAACCGCACCCGGCTGTGCCGCGCCGGGACCGGCACGCTCCGACCCACCCACGGGCCGGGCTCGCACTCCGGGGGCTCGGCCGGCGTCTCGAACGCGGCCCCCATCTGCCCCTGCTGCTGCCACGTCTGCAGGCAGTGGGGGGTCCATGCCTCGAAATCAACAGTGGTGGTGAGGTCGCCCGGGGGCGGGTCGGCCGGCTCGCAGCCGATCGCGGTGGCGACCTTCTCGGGCGCCGCCGGCTGCGGCTGCAGACGCGGCCCAGCGCCGGCGAGCTCCGTCACGTCGGTCTGCGTGCGCCGCACCGCCTCGCCGGTGCGGGCGTCCAGGACCACCTGGTGCCGGATCAGTCGGCGCCCCGAGCGCCTCACCAGCTCCACCCGCCACACCCGGCGACCGCCGGCCTCGATCAGACCCGTCGCCGCGTGGGCGGGCAGCCGCGCCAGGTCCTCCGCGCTCGGCTCCCGGCCGAGCACCAGCCGGCCGGCCCGCCGGTAGGCCTCGTCCCGGCCGATGGTGCGGCCGACCAGGGCCTCGGCGTCGCCGTCCGAG
Organism: uncultured Thermoanaerobaculia bacterium; assembly: GCA_964438135.1. Lineage (GTDB taxonomy): Bacteria > Acidobacteriota > Thermoanaerobaculia > Thermoanaerobaculales > Sulfomarinibacteraceae > CAYTJW01. The sequence continues at coordinate 697 of CAYTJW010000650.1, read as the reverse complement.
AGCAGGGCGCCGTCGAGGCGGAGCAGGACCCCGGTCGGGCCCACCAGGCCGCGCACCGTGCCGTCGCACGCGAACTCGCCGACGTGCTGGCGCACCGCGACCTCGACCCCGGCCTCCCGCTCCGCGCTCCACTCGACGCGCAGCACCGAGCCGGGGGTGGCCTGGTAGAGGTCGGCGTGGATGGTGAGGAAGCCGGTCACCACCTCGGTGGCCGGCGACTCGCCGGCGGGCGTGAGGTGTCCCTCCAGCCAGGTCAGGCGCCCCTCCGCGTCGAGGCGGTGGGAGGTCACCTCGGGCAGCAGCGACAGGCTGTACTCGAGGTGGTCGGGGCTCGAGGCTGCCACGGCCGGCCGGGGCACGACCGCCCCGAGAGCCGCCAGGAGCGCCACGACCGACCACGACGACACCTCTCTCGCGAGCCTCATCGAAGCCCCTCCTCCGACGCGGATCCCGGCAGCGCCTGGTGCACGATCACGGGCGGCCGAGGATAGCACCGCACGGGGGGGGGGATGTCAAGACCCCCTTGCCAGATCAGGCCGGAGTGGTCGGCGGGGAAGCGGTCCGCACCGGAGTCGGAAGAGGCGGTCCGGGCCGCGGCGCGGCCCGCGCGCACGGCCTCCTCGCCGTGGCATGCCTCGTGCCCGCCCTGCCGCGGTGGCGGAGCCGCGCCGTGTGGGCGCCCCGCGGTGCCGCCGCG
>CAYTJW010000649.1:0-3657 GCA_964438135.1 uncultured Thermoanaerobaculia bacterium | reverse complement strand
TGCGAGCGCGGCCGACAGCGCCTCGAGCACCGCGCGGTTCAGCGGGCCGACCGCCGGGCCCTCCTGCTCGCTGGCGAGCACGACCACCATCTCGTCGAGCGCGACCGACCGGGTGGCCTGCGCGCTCAGCCGCAGGGTCGGCGCCGCCGGTGCTGCCGGTGGCGACCGTGACCCTGGCGCGGCTGGCGTTCGAGCAGGGCGACCGGGAGCTGGCCGCGCAGACGCTGGCGGCGGTGCTGGCGCGAGAGCCGGGCAACGTCGGCGCGCTCGAGCTCGAGGCCGAGCTCGCGGGGCAGGATGCGCCGGCCGGGGCGCGGGCGCGGACGGTGGTGGCGTTGCAGGGATGGCTGGGCCGCTTTAGACTGGCGGCGGAGAGGGTGGGGCGTTGAACTTCGACCAGGCCGTGGCGGACCTCATCGACGGCTGCCCGGGGGCGTGCGGGGCGGCGATCGTCGACCCGGACGGGATCCCGGTCGCGGCCCGGCCGCGCGGTGCCGCGCTCGAGGTCCTGGCGGCGGAGTTCGCCTCGATCGTGCGCAACGTCGGCGAGGCCGGGAGGGAGCTGTCCCACGGCGGGCTCCGCCAGCTCTGGGTCAGCGCCGAGGCGGCCGAGGTGGTCGTCACCTGCATGGGGGGTGGTTACTTCCTGCTCCTGCTGCTCGACCCGGATGCCTTGACCGGGCGTGGCCGCTTCCAGAGTCGTCTGCTGGGCGAGCGGCTCTACGCCGAGTTCCTCTGAGGTAAACCGCTAACAATGTTCAAGTTCGAAGAGATCTGTGAGCTGATCCGGCTGGTCGGCTCGACCCAGGTGGCGAGCGTCGAGGTGGAGCACGGGGGCAGCCGCCTGCGCATCGAGGGCCCGGTGCGCCAGGTCGTGGCGGCGCCCGCCGGCGGGGTGGCGACGGTGCCGGTGGCGCCCCTGCTGGAGGAGCCGGGCCGGGCCGCCCGCGACGCCGCGCAAGGGACCGCGCCCTCCCCCGCCGACGACGAGGCCGGCCTGCACCCGGTGACGTCGCCGATCGTGGGCACCTTCTACCGCGCCCCCAACCCGGACGCCCAGCCCTACGTCAAGGTCGGGGAGTTCGTCGAGAAGGGCCAGGTGCTCTGCATCGTCGAGGCGATGAAGCTGATGAACGAGATCGAGAGCGACGTGTCCGGGACCGTGGTCCGGGTCGTGCCGCAGAACGCCGAGCCGGTCGAGTTCGGCGCGCCCCTGTTCCTCATCCGGCCCGCGTGATGTTCCGCAAGGTGCTGATCGCCAACCGCGGCGAGATCGCCGTGCGCGTGATCGCGGCGTGCCGCGAGCTCGGCATCGCCACCGTGGCGGTCCACTCCGAGGCGGACCGGGACAGCCTCCACTGCCGCCTCGCCGACCAGTCGGTGTGCATCGGCGGGCCCTACTCCAGCGCCAGCTACCTCAACGTCACCGCGGTGCTGGCCGCGGCCCAGATCACCGGCGCCGAGGCGGTCCACCCCGGCTACGGCTTCCTGGCCGAGAATGCCCGCTTCGCCGAGATCTGCGAGGAGTGCGGCCTGACCTTCGTCGGCCCGCCGCCGGCCGCGATCCGGCTCATGGGCGACAAGGCGGCGGCGCGGCGGAGCGTGGCCGCGGCCGGGGTGCCGATCCTGCCCGGCTCGAGCGAGCCCCTGGCCGGTTGCCGCGAGGCGGTGGGGCTGGCGGCAGCCATCGGCTACCCGGTGATCCTCAAGGCGGCGGCCGGCGGCGGCGGCCGCGGCATGCGCCTGGCCCGCGACCAGCGCGAGCTGTGCGAGGCCTACGACACCGCTCGCACCGAGGCGGAGAAGGCCTTCGGCGACCCGTCGGTCTACCTCGAGAAGTACCTCGAGCGGCCGCGGCACATCGAGTTCCAGGTGCTGGCCGACAGCCACGGCCGGGTCATCCACCTCGGCGAGCGCGAGTGCTCGATCCAACGCCGGCACCAGAAGCTGATCGAGGAGGCGCCGTCGGTGGCGCTGTCACCGGCGCAGCGGGCGGAGATGGGGCGCGCGGCGGTGGCGGCGGCGCGCGCCGCCCGCTACGTCAACGCCGGCACGGTCGAGTTCCTGCTCGGCCCCGACGGGTCCTTCTACTTCATGGAGATGAACACCCGCATCCAGGTCGAGCACCCGGTGACCGAGATGGTGACGGGCGTCGACCTGGTCAAGGAGCAGCTCCTCATCGCCGCCGGCCGGCCGATGACGGTGCCGCCCCGTCGCTCCCTCGCTCCCCACGGCCACGCCATCGAGCTGCGCATCAACGCCGAGGACCCGGACACCTTCGCGCCCTGCCCGGGGCGGGTCGCCTTCCTCGCCCTGCCGGGCGGGCCCGGCGTGCGCCTGGACACCCATCTCTACGCCGGCTACACGGTGCCGCCGTACTACGACAGCCTGCTCGCCAAGCTGGTGGTGCACGGCCGCGACCGGCACGAGGCGATCGTGCGGGCGCGCCGGGCCCTGGCCATGCTGCGGGTGGAGGGGGTCAAGACCTCGATCGGCCTGCACCAGCGCATCCTCGAGGACCGCGACTTCGTCACCGGCAACGTCAGCACCGCCTTCATGGACCGTTACCTGACGCGGCCGTAGCGACTGCTCCCGTACCCGTACCCGTACCCATGCCCGTACCCGACGGGAAGGCAGCTGGATCCCTGGACCTGACACGAACGGGCGGCCGGCCGGACGCAGGGCGTGGTCAGGCCGAGCGGAGCAGCACATCGGGTACGGGAACGGGTACGGGTACGGGTGTGAGACCGGGCCCACCTGCACCGGTTCCGCGGTACCATGGTCGGGATGCGCGGAGAGAGGCCACGCCCGGTGTCGGAGGCGGAGTGCGCTACCTGATCCTCTCCGACATCCACGCCAACCTCGAGGCCCTCGAGGCGGTGCTGCACCACGTCCGACGCAAGCGCTACGACCGGGTCCTGTTCCTCGGCGACGTGGTCGGCTACGGCGCCTCGCCCAACCAGGTCCTTGCCTGGCTGCGCTCGCTCGGGCCGGGCTCGTCCCAGGTCCGCGGCAACCACGACCGGGTCTGCGCCGGGCTCGACAGCGGCGAGTACTTCAACCGCTACGCCCGCCAGGCCTCGAGGTGGACCAACGAGCGCCTCGAGCCGCGCAACCTCGAGCTCCTCCAGGGCCTGCCCGAGGGGCCGCTCGAGCTGTCGCCGTCCCTCGCCATGTGCCACGGATCGCCGGTCGACGAGGACACCTACATCTTCTCCTCCTACGACGCCCAGGTGGCGCTGTCGGCGGTGAGCCAGCAGGTGGTCCTCTTCGGCCACACCCACGTGCCGTCGATGTTCATCCTCCGCCGCACGCCGGCCGGGCTGACGCTGCGCGCCCGCCTGCTGTCCGGGCGCAAGCTGACCGTCGACCTCGACCCGGCCGAGCGGTACCTCGTCAACCCCGGCTCGGTCGGCCAGCCCCGCGACCGCGACCCGCGCGCCTCCTACGCGATCTACGACGAGGACCAGCACCGCGTCCACCTCTACCGGGTGCCGTACAAGGTCGACGCCGCCCGCCACCGCATCATCCAGGCGGGCCTGCCGCCGGTGCTCGGCGACCGGCTGCTGTATGGCGCGTAGGGCCGCAGGCCTCGCCGCCGTGGCGGTCCTGGCCGCGGTCGCGGGCTTGGTGACCGCGCTCTTCCTCGTCCCCGCA
>CAYTJW010000648.1:0-3658 GCA_964438135.1 uncultured Thermoanaerobaculia bacterium | reverse complement strand
CCTGGGAGGTCTTCGAGCAGGTCCGCCTCGACGCCGACCTGGTGGTGCTGTCGGCGTGCGAGACCGCCCTCGGCAAGGAGCAGGCGGGCGAGGGCCTGCTCGGCCTGACCCGCGCCTTCCAGTACGCCGGGGCGAGGGCGGTGCTGGCGTCGCTGTGGTCGGTCGCCGACGCGAGCACGGCCGAGCTGATGCGGCGCTTCTACGGCCACCTCGCGGCCGGCATGGCCACGGACGAGGCGCTGCGGCAGGCGCAGCTGGCGCTGATCCGGGGCGAGGCGGGGTCGGGCAGCGACGCCGGCAGGGCGCCCTTCTCCCATCCCTTCCACTGGGCCGCGTTCGAGCTGGTGGGCGACTGGCGTTGAGCGCGGCGGCCCGTCCCGTGCCCGGGGCTGGCCGCCGTAGAATGGGCCGATGACCTCTCCCACCGCGCTGACGGGGCGCTGGTCCTGCCGGGCATTCACCACCGAGCCGCTCGGGCGGGAGGTGCTGCTCGAGCTGCTCGAGGCGGCGCGCTGGGCGCCGTCGGCCGGCAACCTGCAGCCGTGGCGCTTCGTGGTCGTGGAGGACCGCGCCACCCGGCTCGAGCTGGCGCGGGCCGCCCACGGCCAGGGCTTCGTCGCCGAGGCGCCGGCGGTGGTGGTGGTGTGCGCCCTGGCCGAGGTCAGCACCCACCACTACGGCGGTCGCGGCCGCGACCTCTACTGCCTGCAGGACACCGCCGCCGCGACCGAGAACCTGCTCCTCCGCGCCGCCGAGCTGGGGCTCGGCGGCTGCTGGGTGGGGGCCTTCGAGGAGGGCGCGGTGAGCCGGGCGCTCGACCTCCCGACCAGCGTGCGGCCGGTGGCGCTGGTGCCCCTCGGCCACCCTCGCGGCCGACCCGGCCGGCGGGATCGAAGGCCTCTCGAGGAGGTGGTGGTCTGGCACGAGCCCGCCGCAGCCGGGCGTCGCCCTGGCGGCTGAGGACCGCGCGCCGGCTACGTCGGCCCCTCGAGCAGCTTGCTGATCATCTCCCGGTCGGAGGGCAGGAGGCGCAGGAACTCGAGGCCGGCGTGGTACTCGCGCGGGCCCTTCTTGTGCTCGTACACCACCCGCGCCTCGGTCTTGATGACGTGGCCGGAGACCGAGATCAGGAGCTTGACGAGCGAGCCGACCCCGAGCGGGGACTTGGACACCACGCTGCAGCCACCCAGGCCGACGACGTCGGTCTTGGCCAGCTCCTCCTCCGACCCGCGCTCCAGCTTTTGCAGCAGCACGACGTTCTCGGAGGGCACGCGCGGGTAGCGCCGCTTGGTCCGCCTGGGGTCGTCCATGGTCTCTCCTCGTCGCCCCGCTGTCCGCCGAGGGACGCACGGCCCATTGTAGGGCATGCCGACCCGGGCTGTGCCGGCTCGGGGCAGGCGGCGCCGGGCACGGGGGAGCGGGCGGGAAGGAGGGAGGGCGCGCGGTCGCTATACTCGGCCGGTGGAGGTGGCCATGGCCCCTGCTCGCTCGCTGGTCGTCGCCGGTCTGCTCGCCGTCGGGTTCGCCGCCGGGGTGGTGTGGAGCTCGCTCGCGGGAGGTCAGCAGGCGCGGCCGCGCCCGGTCGCGGCGCGCGGCGAGCTGAGGGCCGAGGAGCTGACCACGACCCGGCTGTTCGAGCGCGCCTCGCCGTCGGTGGTGTTCATCACCTCCATCGCCCTGCGGCGCGACTTCTTCCGGCTCAACGTCATGGAGATCCCGCAGGGCACCGGCTCCGGCTTCGTCTGGGACTCATCCGGCCACGTCGTCACCAACTACCACGTCATCATGGAGGCCGACGCGGCCGAGGTCACCCTGGCCGACCAGTCGGTGTGGCCGGCGACCCTGGTCGGGGGGGCGCCGGACAAGGACCTGGCCGTGCTCTCGATCGAGGCGCCGGCGGAGCGGTTGCGGCCGCTCGCGGTCGGCAGCTCGCACGACCTCAAGGTCGGCCAGCAGGTGCTGGCGATCGGCAACCCGTTCGGCTTCGACCAGACCCTCACCACCGGCATCATCTCGGCCCTCGGCCGCGAGATCGAGTCGGTGGCGCGGATCCCGATCCGGGACGTGATCCAGACCGACGCCGCCATCAACCCCGGCAACTCGGGCGGCCCGCTGCTCGACTCGTCGGGCCGCCTGATCGGCGTCAACACCGCCATCTTCAGCCCCTCCGGCAGCTACGCCGGGATCGGCTTCGCCATCCCGGTCGACACCGTCAACTGGGTGGTGCCGGACCTGATCGCCTTCGGCAAGGTCCGCCGCCCGACCCTGGGGGTGGAGCTGGCCACCGACCACGTGGCGGCCCGGCTCGGCGTCAAGGGGGCGCTGGTCGTCGGCGTCCGCCGCGGCTCGGGGGCGGAGCGGGCCGGCCTGCGGCCCACCACCCAGGACCGCCGCGGCCGCATCACCCTCGGCGACGCGGTGGTGGCGGTCGACGGGGCGTCGGTCCGCTCGGTCGCCGACCTGCGGCTGCTGCTCGAGCGCCGGCAGGTGGGGGAGACCGTGCGGGTGGGGCTGCTGCGCGACGGGCGCGAGGTCGAGGTGCCGGTGGTGCTCGGGGAGGAGTAGGATCTTAGCCTAGATCGCTCACCTCTAGAAAATCTCTCCTCCAGGACTTGACAAGATTCTACTCAGGTCCTATATTGACTCTCGGGTGGCGACGACGAGGCGACCACCCGGAGCACTGCAGGAGGTGAACCATGCATCGCATCACTCGCTGGGACCCCGTTCGTGACATGCTCGGCATCACCGAGCGCATGAGCCGCCTGTTCGACGAGGCCGCCCGGCGCGGCGGCGTCGAGGACGAGGCCGGTCTGGGCGCCATGTGGGCGCCGGCGGTGGACGTGCGCGAGAGCCAGGAGCGCCTGGTGCTGACCATCGAGCTGCCCGGGGTCGACCCCAAGGCGGTCGAGGTGTCGGTCGAGAACGGCCGCCTCACCGTCCGCGGCGAGCGGGCCTTCGAGAAGGCCGCCGAGGGCGAGACCTACCACCGGGTGGAGCGGGTCTACGGCAGCTTCGAGCGCAGCTTCCAGCTGCCGGGCCACTTCGACGCCGACAAGATCGAGGCGACCTCGCGCCACGGCGTGCTGACCCTCAGCATCCCGCGCCGGGAGGAGACCAAGCCGCGCTCGATCCGCATCGCGGTGGCCGAGAGCTGACGGAGCAGGGCCGAGCACCCCGGCCACGAGCCGGGCGCCAGGGGGGAGGCGACTGCGCCTCCCCCTTCGCTGTCTCGGGAACGGGTGCGGGGTGCGGGCAGAACGGCCGTCGCGGCGGGCGGCTCACTCGATCACGACCCGCACCACCTCGGAGCGGCCGGGCTCGAGCGGCAGGCGGGCCTGGAACCAGTGCTCGCCGGGCTCGAGCGGCCAGCGCACGGCGAACGGGTAGTCGGCGAGCCGGAACTCCCGGCCGTCGACCAGCCACAGCACCTGCTCGCGGGGCGGGTCGACCACCACGCTCAGGGCCAGGGTGGCCCGGTCGGCGGGGGTCTCAGGGTCGCGCAGCAGGCGCAGGCCGGAGCGGGGCGAGGTGATGTGGAGACGGGCCGGCCCGGTGGCGCCGAGGGGCCCGCCGGTCGGGCCCGGGCCGCTCGCGGCGAGCGCCGGCGGGAAGGGCAGGCCGGCGGCGACCTGCCACTCGGCGTAGCGCGGGCCGAGGT
>CAYTJW010000647.1:0-3667 GCA_964438135.1 uncultured Thermoanaerobaculia bacterium | reverse complement strand
CCCCTTGCCGCCGCCGCCGGCGACCGCCTTGAGCAGCAACGGCAGGCCGTGCTCGGCGGCGCAGCGCTCGAGCTCGGCGCGGTCCCGGAGCGGCTCGAGCAGGCCGGGGATGACCGGCACGCCGCAGGCGCGGGCCAGCTGCCGCGACTCGGTCTTCGAGCCCATGAGGCGGATCGCGGCCGACGGCGGCCCGACCCACACCAGGCCGGCCCGCTCCACCCGCTCCGCGAAGTCGGCGTTCTCGGCCAGGAAGCCGTAGCCGGGGTGGACCAGCCGGGCGCCGCTCGCGGCGCAGGCGGCGAGCAGCCGGTCCTTGCTCAGGTAGCTGTCGGCGGCCGGCGCCGGCCCGATGGGGAACGACTCGTCGGCCATCAGCACGTGCGGCGACAGGCGGTCCACCTCGGAGTAGACGGCGACGGTGGCGATGCCCAGCTCGCGGCAGGCGCGGATGATGCGCACCGCGATCTCGCCCCGGTTGGCGATCAGGAGCTTCACCTCAGTTCCTCCGCGTACCCGTACCCGTGCCCGTGGCCGATGGCAGTCGCCGCGGCGGCGCGAGGCGCGCGGCAGGCGGCCATCGACGCCGAGCGCTGTCCCCGCCAGCCCCGGCCCGCTCCGTCGGGTACGGGTACGGGTACGGCAACCTGGGGAGGGACCGCGGGTCCCGCGCAGCTCGACTCACTCGGCACGATCTCGTCTCCAGTGGCCCTCTAGAGCGGGATGTTGCCATGCTTCTTGGTCGGCATGGAGTCGCGCTTGCCGTCGAGCATGGAGAAGGCCGACACCAGCTTGCGCCGCAGCAGGCGCGGCAGGATGACCTCGTCGACGTAGCCTCGCTCGGCGGCCACGAACGGGTTGGCGAAGGCGGCCTGGTACTCCTCGACCCGCCGGGCGCGCTCCGACTCGGCGTCGGCGGCCGAGTCGATCTCGCTCGAGTAGAGGATGTTGACCGCCCCCTGCGGGCCCATGACGGCGATCTCGGCGGTGGGGAAGGCGAGGTTGACGTCGGTGCGGATGTGCTTCGAGCCCATGACGCAGTAGGCGCCGCCGTAGGCCTTGCGGGTGATGACCGTGACCTTGGGCACGGTCGCCTCGGCCAGGGCGTACAGCAGCTTGGCGCCGTGGCGGATGATGCCGCCCCACTCCTGGGCGGTGCCCGGCAGGAAGCCCGGCACGTCCTCGACGATCAGGAGCGGCACGTTGAAGGCGTCGCAGCAGCGGACGAAGCGGGCTCCCTTGTCCGAGGCGTTGATGTCGAGCACCCCGGCCAGGTGGTTGGGCTGGTTGGCGATCACCCCCACCGGCCGGCCGCCGAGGCGGACGAAGCCGACCACCAGGTTGCGGGCGTAGCCCTCGTGGACCTCCAGCAGCTCGCCGTCGTCGGCCGCCAGGCGGATGACGCGGGTGATGTCGTAGGGCCGGTTGGGGTCGGTGGGGACGAAGCCGTCGAGCTCCGGGACCTCGCGGTCGAGGGGGTCGGTGCAGGGCGCCACCGGCGGCTTCTCGGCGTTGTTCGACGGCAGGTACGACAGCAGGCGGCGGACCAGGCCGAGGCACTCGGCGTCGGAGCGACAGGCGAAGTGGGCGACGCCGGACACGGTGCTGTGGGTCGTCGCCCCGCCCAGCTTCTCCTTGGTCACCTCCTCGTGGGTGACGGTGCGGATCACCTCCGGGCCGGTGACGAACATGTACGAGGTGCCCTCGACCATGAGCACGAAGTCGGTGATGGCCGGGGAGTAGACCGCGCCGCCGGCGCAGGGGCCCATGATGGCCGAGATCTGCGGCACCACCCCCGAGGCGAGGGTGTTGCGGAGGAAGATGTCGGCGTAGCCCGCCAGCGACGCGACCCCCTCCTGGATGCGGGCGCCGCCGGAGTCGTTGAGCCCCACCACCGGCGCCCCGACCTTCATCGCCAGGTCCATGATCTTGCAGATCTTGGCGGCGTTGGTCTCGGACAGGGAGCCGCCGAAGACGGTGAAGTCCTGGGCGAAGACGAAGACCGGCCGGCCGTCGACCCGGCCGTGGCCGCACACCACGCCGTCTCCGGCCACCCGCCGCTCCCCCATCTGGAAGTCGGTGCAGCGGTGCTCGACCAGGGCGTCGGTCTCCTCGAAGCTGCCCGGGTCGAGGAACAGCTCGACCCGCTCCCGCGCCGTCAGCTTGCCCTGGGCGTGCTGGCGCTCGACCCGCGCCCGACCGCCGCCCTCGCGGTTGGCCTTGAGCCTCTGCTCGAGCCGGTCGAGAACGCTGCCGCTCATCCCGTCGCCTCCCCCACACTGCCCTGGCGCCGCCGGCGCTCGCTGGGTGCAGGCGGATTGTAGCGGCCCGCCGCCGTCCCGTCGAGACGGGGATTCGGGATCGGGAGAGGAGCTGTCAGCCATCAGCGATCAGCTCTCAGCTCCCCCGCCCACCCGCCAGCGATCCGGCCGGGAGGGGGAAGCTGACGGCTGAACGCTGACAGCTGAGCCTCTTTCACAACGCCCTTCCACGGACGTCTGTGACCTTCCGTGGTGCTCCGGCGGGCGCCCTCCAGCTCCCTGTCATTCCGAGCCCGGGCTGGGCGGGCGGGCGTGCTCGGGCGAGGAATCCTTTGTGGAGAAAGAGCTTGCCACGGCGACATCGCTTCTTGCTGGCCGTCTCGCCATGGGTCCCCCGCGAGGGATCCCTCGTCGACCCTGCGGGTCTCCTCGGGATGACAGGGGTTTTGAAACAGGCTCAGCTGAGAGCTGTCAGCCGACCGCTCCCTCGACGACCCGCACTGCGCCGGCTACGATGGCGGCGTGGCCACGCACAGCGCCGCGGAGCCGCCGTTCGACCCCCGCTGGCTGGACCACCTGGCGGCGACCTGCGCCGAGCTCGACCGCGGCTCGCCCCGACCGGTCGACCTCTACCTCGAGCGCCGCCTCGAGGCAGCGGTGCGGCTGGCCGCCGGCTCCCGCCAGGTCGAGGAGTGCCACGGCGAGGGCGCCGCGGTGCGCTGGCGCTTCCCGAACCGCACCCTCCTCCACGCCCGCTCCGGCCTGTCCACCGCCGCGGTGGCCGACCTGCTCGGCCGCCACGGCGGCAGCGTCACCTTCCCGGAGCGGGCGCTGCCGGTGCCGGAGCTGGAGGCGCCGCGGGGCTTCCGCGACTGGGCCCTGGAGCTGGTCGGGCACCTCGGGCCGGGCCCCCTGACGGTCGCCTTCCTCGTCCGCCGGGCCGCCGTGGTGCTCGCCGCCGGCTGGATCGCCGTGGTCACTCCGCCCCTGCTGCGGGTGACGCTGGCCGGCAACGGCGGGGGCGCGTTGCTGGCGGTCTGGGGGCACCCGCAGGTGCCGACCTGGCTGCGCGAGCTCCGCTCGCCCCGACCGCGTCGGGCCTGGTCGCCGCCCGCCGGGCGGGCGCTGCCGGTGCTCTTCGCCAACGGCACCGCCGGCGCCCTGCTGCACGAGCTGGTCGGCCACCTCGTCGAGTCGGACCTGGCCGCGAACGGCGCCTCGCCGCTGGCGACCCTTGCCGGCCACTCGATCGGCCCGGCCGGCCTGACGGTGAGCGACGACCCCACCCTCGACCAGCTCCCGGGGGCCTTCAGCTGCGACGACGAGGGGGTGCCGGCGGAGCGGCGCGAGCTGGTGCGAGACGGTGTCCTGGTCGGCTGGCTGTGCGACCGCGCTGGGGCCGAGCGCCT
>CAYTJW010000646.1:0-3682 GCA_964438135.1 uncultured Thermoanaerobaculia bacterium | reverse complement strand
CACTGAGCGCAGAGCTCGTCGAGGAGCTCGCGGTCGTGGCTGACGAGCAGCCCGACGCCGCCGAACCCGGCCAGCGCCGCCGCCAGCCAGGCGCGGGTGTCGCGGTCGACGTGGTTGGTGGGCTCGTCGACGGCGAGCACCTCGGGCTCGAGCCAGAGGGCGACCGCGACCTGGGCCCGCTTGCGCTCGCCGTGGCTGAGCGTGCCCCAGCGGCCCGCCCAGTCCGGCGCGAGGCCGAGCTGGGGGCGCAGGGCGCGGGCGCTCGCGACCTCGGCTTCGAGGAGGCCGGCGAGCCCGGGCGGCGGGTCGTCGGTGCGCTGGGCGCAGTAGAGGCCGCCCCCGACCCCGGCGATGCGGCCGGTCGAGGGGAGCAGCTCGCCGACGGCGAGGCGGAGCAGGGTGGTCTTGCCGCAGCCGTTGGCGCCCACCACCCCGGTCCAGCCGGGGGCGAGGGTCAGGCGCTCCACCTCGAGCGCGGGCGCGGGGGCGCCGTCGTAGGTGAACGAGACCCGGTCGAAACGGACGGACGGGCGTGATCGTGCCATCGCGAGAACCTCCGGGGTGCCCGGGGTGGACCGCGGTCGCGCCGGTGCGGGCTCGAGCTCTCGCAGGGGGGGACGGGAGCGCCGGGCGCGTGTCGCGGGCCGCCGCCGGACCTCTGCGGCACCTCTCGTGCCGCGGTCCGAGTGCGTGCGGTCCCGGTCTACTCGCGCATCGGCAGCCCCTCGCCGGCGAGAGGGTAGCACATCCCGGCCGACCGCGGCTCCCCCCGACCGGGCCCGAGGGCCTCAGCGCCGCTCGTGCAGCGCGACCCGCAGCCGCTCTCGCAGCTCCGCCGCCGCGCCCCAGCCGAGGCCGGAGACGAACAGGGTCGCCGGCAGGCCGGCCGCGGCCAGCAGCGGCGCGGTCGTGGCCCGGGCGCCGAGGTTGCGGGCCGCGGACGGGCCACGGTTCGAGGTGCGGAGGACGCGGGTGCCACCGGCCCCGAGGCGGGCGAGCGCCTGGCGGGTGTAGGTGTCGGCCGAGCCGTCGTCGACCGCCAGCACCTCGAGCCGGCGGAAGCGCCGCGGATCGAGCAGGGCGACCCGAGCCACGTCGTGCTGCTCGCCGACGACCCGGTCCCGAACGCGCGCCTCGACGCCGCCGGCCTGGCCGCGGCGCTGCGGCTCGCCGCCACCTCCGGCGACCTCAAGAGCCTGTCCTCGTTCGCCGACGTCGGCGCCCACTGGCCGCACCTGCGGCGGGTCATGGCCCCGTTCGAGGGGCCCGAGCCGGAGCGCCTCGTGCGGTTCTCCGCCGAGCTGCCGCCGGCGGACGAGGCCGCGACCCCGACCGGCTCTTCACCGGCCCCCGCGCCGAGCTGCTCTGGGTCCACCCGGTCAAGCTGTCGCGCTGGCGGCTGTGACGTCTCGTCCGTGCCGGTGCCCGACCCTCGCGGTGGCGCTCCGGGCGCGGGCCCGGCGGACCCGCCCCCCTCCGCCCGCGCCAGCAGCAGGGTGCTGCCGACCACGATCGCCGCGCCGAGCAGGGTCGAGGGGCCGGGAAGGGCGGCGAAGAACAGCGCCCCCCACAGCGTGGCGAAGACGATCTGCAGGTAGCCGACGGTCATGGCCCGGCCGGCGCGCTCGCGCTGCAGGCCGAGGGTGAGGAAGAGCTGGCCGAAGAAGGTGGTGAGGCCGACCGCCCCGAGCAGCGGCCACTCCGCGCCGCGCGGCCAGACGAACGACGGCAGCATCAGCGGCAGCGCGGCGAGCGACGACACCCCGGCGAAGGCCAGCACCACCACCATGGCGTCGTGGTGGCGGAGGCGGCGGACCAGCACGTAGGCGACCGAGGACAGCAGGGCCGCGGTCAGCGAGCTCGCCACCGGCAGCAGCGGCAGGCCGGCGGCGCCGCCGAGCAGGCTGGCCGGCCGGACCATCACCACCACCCCGAGCAGGCCGGCCACCGCCAGCAGCAGCTCGCGCCGCCGGAGGCGCTCGCCGAGGAAGGCGGCGGCGATGAGAGCGGTGAAGACCGGGTTGGTGAAGTGGATGACGGTGGCCTCGGCCAGGGGCAGGCGGACCACGCTCCAGTAGAAGCAGGTCAGCGCCACGAACCCGACCAGGCCGCGTAGCGTCAGCCAGCCGGCGTCGCGGCCGGAGACGGCGACCCTGCGGCGGGCGAGGTCGGCCAGGGCGAGGGCCGAGACGACCACGGCCCGGGCGAAGACCAGCTCGAAGGTCGGCAGGCGCTGCCCGGCCGCCTTGACGCTCAGGCTCATGAGCGAGAAGAACAGGGCCGACAGGGCCATGCACTGGAGGCCGGAGAGGCGGCCCGGGGCGGGGGGGCTCGAGGTCATGCGAATGGCCGGCGGGGCGCGCCGGCCCTCTAAGCCATCCGCGCCGGCTGGCCGGTGGCGGCGAGCACGCTCGCCCACAGCGGCCCGGCCGGGTCGACGGTCTTGCGCGCGGAGACCGCGAGCGGGATCGGCAGCAGGGTGAAGGCGTCGTTCCACAGCCCCACCACGACGTCGGTGGCGCCAGCCATGCCGGCGTGGACGGCGTGGCGGGCGAGCTGGTCGCAGAGCAGGGCGTCCTCGGTGTTGGCGGCGACGCTGCGCACGAGGTAGCTGGGGTCGAAGTACTTGACCTCCACGGCCAGGCCGGCGGCGCGGCCGTGGGCGACGATCTGCTCCTTGAGGAACGGGCCGATGTCGGCGCGGCGCGGGTTGCCGGAGGCGTCGGTCTCCTGCGGCTGGGCCTGGATCAGGTCCTGGCCGGCACCCTCGGCGACCACCACCACCGCGTGCGCCTTGGCGCGCAGACGGCGCTCGAGCGCCGCCAGCAGGCCGTCCGGGCCGGCCAGGGCGAAGGGCACCTCCGGGATGAGGCAGAAGTTGACCTCCTGGCTGGCGACCGTGGCGGTGGCGGCGATGAAGCCGGCCTCGCGGCCCATCAGCTTGACCAGGCCGACGCCGTTGGCGGCACCGCGGGCCTCGTTGTGGGCGCAGTCGAGCACCGTCCGCGCCATGTCGGTGGCGGTGATCAGGCCGAAGGTCTGGCTGACGTACATGACGTCGTTGTCGATCGTCTTGGGCACGCCGACCACCGCCAGGGAGAGGCCGCGGCGGGCGGCCTCGAGGGAGATGGCGTGGGCGCCGCGCAGGGTGCCGTCGCCGCCCACCGCCAGCAGCAGGTCGACCCCCTCGTCGGCCAGGAAGTCGACCATCACCGCCGGCTCCTGCGCCCCGCGCGACGAGCCGAGCAGGCTGCCGCCCTCCTCGTGGACGTTCTCGACCAGGCCGAGCGACAGCTCGACCGGGGCGAAGCCGAGCGCCGGGTTGAGGCCGGCGTAGCCGTAGCGCAGGCCGAGCACGCGCCGGACGCCGTAGTTGAAGTGCAGCTCGAGGAAGGCGGAGCGGATGACGTTGTTGAGGCCGGGGCTGATGCCGCCGCAGGTGACGATGGCGGCCGTGGTCCGGGCGGGGTCGAAGAGCAGCCGCTGCCGCGGTCCGGCCTTGACGAAGAAGATGTCGTCCGCGAGGTCGGCGCCGGTGCCGACCTCGACCTGGTAGCGGACCCGCGCCGTGTCCGGCACGAAACCGGTCGGGGGGCGGAGCGGGGAGGGGACGAGGGCTGAGCCGAGGGTGGTGACGGCGGTGGCCGACGGCTCGAGCATGGCGGGCTCCCTTCTCGAGGCT
>CAYTJW010000645.1:0-3685 GCA_964438135.1 uncultured Thermoanaerobaculia bacterium | reverse complement strand
ACCACGGCCAGGTCGGCCGCGACCGCGGCCGCGGCCGCCAGCAACGCGGCCCGGAACTCGGCGGCCCCGGCCTCGGCGTCGAGCGGCTGGACCGCGAACGGCCTCTCACCCGGCGGACGCTGCTGCCACCAACGGGCGGCGCTCTGCTGCGGGTCGGCGTCCACCACCAGCAGGCGGTGCCCGCCGGCCGCGAGCACCCCGGCCAGGTTCATGGCCAGGGTGGTCTTGCCGGCCCCCCCCTTGCGGTTGACGATGGCGATCGTCCGCATCAACCCACCCCGCCCCGTCGCGCCGGACACCCCGCCGCGGCGGTCAGGTCACTCCTCCCACGTCGCCCGCCGGGCACGGGCCGAGACGCGGGCCCGCACCGCCGGGCCGATGTCCTGCAAGGCCAGGACCTCGGTCGCCGCCCCGAGCTCCACCGCCGCCTTCGGCATGCCGTACACGGCGCAGGTGTCCTCGCGCTGGGTGACGGTGTGCCACCCGGCCTGGCGCAGCCGGCGCAGCCCCTCGGCGCCATCCCGGCCCATGCCGGTCAGGAGCAGGGCCAGCGCGCGCTCCGGCCAGTGCCGCAGCAGGCTGTCGAAGAAGACGTCGACCGAGGGCCGGAACGGGTAGTCGACCGGCTCGCGCGTGTAGGCCAGGCTCAGGTCGGACCGGACCACCAGGTGGTCGTTGGTCGCCGCCAGCAGGACCTTGCCGGGTGTGGGCCGGACGCCGGCCTCGGCCACCGTCACCTCGAGCGGCGTCTGGCTGTCGAGCCAGGACGCGAGGCCGGGGGCGAAGACCCGGTCGACGTGCTGGATCACCACCACCGCCGCCGGGAAGTCGGGCGGCAGGACCGAGGTGATCGCCGCCACGGCCCGGGGCCCGCCGGTCGAGGCGCCGATCGCCACCAGCGCCGGCGTTGCCGGCGGCCTGGCCGGGGCCATCGCGGGCCGCGGCGGTGCGGTCACCTCCTGCACCGCCGGCTGGCCGAGGAGCTTGCCGATCATGGCGATCTTCTGCAGCAGGCGGTCCCGGCCCGGCCCCGGGGCGAAAGCCGGCGTGTCGACGGCGTCGAGCGCGCCGTGGCCCATGGCGTCGTAGACCATGGACGCGTTGCCCTCGACCGTGGCCGTGACCAGCAGGATCGCGCACGGGCTCGCGGCCATGATCCGGCGGGTCGCCTCGACCCCGTCCATGACCGGCATGACCAGGTCCATGAGGATCAGGTCCGGGCGGTCCTGAGCGGCGAGGACGACCGCCTCGGCGCCGTCCCTGGCGACCCACGCCAGGTCGTGGCCGGGGACGGACAGGAGCAGCCGGCGGAGCCCCTCGGCGACCGTGGCGACGTCGTTGACGATGGCGACCCTCATGTGACGGCCGGCCCGATCAAGTCCACCACCGCCTGCAGCAGCGTGTCATCGTGGAAGCTGCCCTTCGTCAGGTAGTAGTCCGCCCCGACCTGGAGGCCGCGCAGGCGGTCCTCCTCGCGGTCCTTGTACGAGACGATGATAACCGGGATCTCGCGGTGCTGCGGGTCGCCCTTGATCCGCTCCACCAGCTCGAAGCCGGTCATGCGCGGCATGTCGATGTCCGTGATCACGAGGTCGTACGACGAGGCCAGGATGGCGTTCCAGCCGTCCATGCCGTCCACCGCCACGTCCACCTCGTAGCCGCGGTTCTCGAGCAGCTGGCGCTCGACCTCGCGCACGGTCAGCGAGTCGTCGACCACCAGCACCCGCCGCCGCGTGCTCTCCTGGGCGACCCGCCCGATCTTGCGCAGCCGGCGGCCGGTGACCAGGTTGTCGACCGAACGCACCAGGTCGTCGACGTCGACGATCAGCACCGGCGAGCCGCTCGGCAGGACGGCGACCGCCGCGATGTCGGCCACCTTGCCCAGTCGCCGGTCGAGGGGCCGCACCACCAGCCCGTGCTCGCCGAGGAAGCGGTCGACCACCAGGCCGTAGCGGTTGGTCTGGTCCGACAGGACGACCACCGACATGACGCCGCTCTCCGCCTGGATGTCGCCCAGCTCCAGCACCTGGTGGGCCGAGACCAGGCCGATGTTGGCGCCGTCGAAGCGGTAGTACTGCCGGTCCTCGACCAGGTCGACCTCGTCGACGGAGATCTTGAGGGTGCGGTCGATGCGGGCGAGCGGGATCGCCAGCGGCTCGCCCGCGACCTCGACCAGCAGGGTCCGCATCACCGAGCGGGTGAGGGGCAGCTCGAGCGAGAAGGTCATCCCCAGCCCCGGCCGGGTCGTGGCCCGCAGTGAGCCGCCGACCTGCTGCACCATGGCCTGGACCACGTCCAGCCCCACCCCGCGGCCGGAGATCTCGGTCACCCGGTCGGCGGTGGAGAAGCCGGGCAGGAAGAGGAACTCGAGCAGCTCCGCCACCTCCATCCGCGCCACCATCTCGTCGGTCGCCAGACGCCGGCTGCGGATGGCGGCCCGAATCCGCTCCGGCTCCACCCCGCGACCGTCGTCGGAGACCGTGATCACCAGCTTGCCGGCGCGGTGCCGGGCCTCCAGCCAGATCTCGCCCAGCTCCGGCTTGCCGGCCGCGAGCCGCTCCTCGGGCGACTCGATGCCGTGGTCGATGGCGTTGCGGATGAGGTGGTTGAGGGGTGCCTCCAGGCGCTCGACGATGTCCCGGTCGACGTCGGTGCGGAGACCGCGGATGTCGAGCCTGACCTTCTTGCCGAGGCTGCGGGAGAGGTCGCGCACCAGCCGCCGGAAGGGTCCGACCGCGTCCTCGAACGGGCGCATCCGGCTGGCGATGACCGCCCGGTAGAGGCGGCCCGAGAGGTCGACCGCCCGCCGCGAGAAGGTCTCCAGCTCGTCGACCCGCTCGAGCAGGGCGGCCCGGCAGGAGTTGACCTGCTCCCGCGACCGCAGCCATCCCTCGGCCAGAGGCTCGGTGCCCGCGTCGGCCGGGTCGCACGACTCGAGCAGAGTCGACAGGCTGTCCTGGGCCTTCTTGAGCGCCATCAGGGACGAGGAGAAGGTCTCCAGCCAGCCGGCCTGGACCAGCGACTCGCCGGCCAGACCCATCAGGCGGTCGAGGTTGTCCGCCGAGATCCGCACCTCGCGGTTCGCCTGCGCCTCGGACCTCGGCGGCTGGGCCGCGGGCGCCGGCTGGCCGTCCTCGGCGGGCGCACTCTCCGGTGCCGGCAGCGACGTCTCGACCTCCTCGCCGGGCGGCGCGACCGGCTCCGCCCGGCGCCGCTCCCACCCCACCGTGGGGCGCCCGGCGCCCACCGCCTCCATCGCCCGCACCACGTCGGTCACCACCGGCTCCTGCCGCGCGAGCCAGGCCTCGACCTCGCCCTCGGCCACCTGGCCGAGCGAGGCGAGCAGGTCGACCGCGGCCAGCAGCACGTCGATGCCGTCGCTGTCCAGCCTGACGCGGCCGTCCTGGGCCGCCACCAGGCAGTCCTCGAGGACGTGGGCGACGCGGACCACCGCGTCGAGCTGCACCACCCGTGCCGCGCCCTTGATCGAGTGCGCGGCCCGCATCAGGACCTCGATGCCGCCCGCCGCCGGGTCGTCTTCCAGCGCCAGCAGGCCGTTGCTCAGGACCTGTGCCTGCGCGTCGACCTCGAGCCGGAACAGGTCGAGCAGGGAGCTCGAGTGCAGGTCGCCGGCCGGCGCCTTGGTCCGCCGCGGGGCGGCCGCCGGGGGGGACGGGGGAGAGGG
>CAYTJW010000644.1:0-3700 GCA_964438135.1 uncultured Thermoanaerobaculia bacterium | reverse complement strand
TGAGGACGGCGCGCACGGGGGCGGGTCACGCCGGGCGGGCGGGGGAGCTGATCGCTGATCGCTGAAAGCTGACCGCTGTCCACGTCCACGTCCACGTCCACGTCGAGGGGCGCGCGGGGGCGCGGGGCGGACACGCCGTTTGACACCCCCGTCGCGGCGGCATACCTTCACCTCAGGGTGGCTGCTGCCGACCGTGTCCCGCTGACCCTGGTCACCGCGGCCGTGATCCGCGACGAGCGCGGCCGGGTCCTCCTCGCCCGCCGCCCGGCCGGCCGGCACATGGCCGGGCTGTGGGAGCTGCCCGGCGGCAAGGTCGACGACGGCGAGGAGCCGGCGGCCGCCCTCGCGCGCGAGCTGGAGGAGGAGCTGGGCGTCGCGGCCGAGGTCGGCGAGCCGCTCACCTTCGCCGTCCACTCGGAGCCGGGCCTGCGCGTCCTGCTCCTGTTCTTCCGGACCCGGGTCGTCGCCGGCCCGGTCGAGCCGCGCGAGGGCCAGGAGGTGGCGTGGGTCGCCCCCGCCGACCTCGGCCGCTACCCGACCCCGCCGGCCGACGCCGGCCTGGTCCGGCAGCTGCTCGCGGAGGCGGCGAGAGGAGGCCGTCCATGAGCTCGCCCGTCCGCCCGCCGGCGGTGGCCGGCACGTTCTACCCGCACGACCCGGGCGAGCTGGCGGCGTGGGTCGGCGAGCTCCTCGGCGCGACGAGCCCGGCCGGCGACCTGGTCGCCTGCGTCGCGCCGCACGCCGGCTACGTCTACTCCGGCGGCGTCGCCGGCCAGGTCTACGCCCACCTGCGCGTGCCCCGGCGGGTGGTGGTGCTGGGGCCGAACCACACCGGCCTCGGCGCCGACGTGGCGGTGGCGCCGCACCGGGCCTGGCAGACGCCGCTCGGCGAGGCGGCGGTCGACCACGAGCTGGCCGACCTGCTGCTCGCAGAGCTCCCGGCCGCGGCGCAGGAGTGGACCGCCCACTGGCGCGAGCACTCGATCGAGGTCCAGGTCCCCTTCCTGCAGTGCCTCCAGCCCGAGCTCCGGCTGCTGCCGGTGTGCCTCCGCCACCTCGGGCTCGCGGCGTGCCTCGAGCTGGGCGAGGCGCTGGCGCGGGTGGTCCTCCGGGCGGGCGAGCCGGTCGGCCTGGTCGCCTCCTCGGACATGACCCACTTCGAGCCGGAGGACAGCGCCCGCCGCCGCGACCGCCTCGCCGTCGACGCCGCCCTGAGCGGCGACCCCGCGGCGCTGTACGACACGGTCCACGGCCACGCCATCTCGATGTGCGGCGTGGTCCCGGCCACCGTGGTGATGGCGGCGGCCCGCCGGCTGGGCGCGAGCGGCGCCCACCTGGTCGCCTACGCCACCTCGGCCGACACCAGCGGCGACCGCTCCCGCGTCGTCGGCTACGCCGGCATCTGCCTCGGGCACGGTTCGCAGCCATCGGCCGTCAGCGATCAGCCGTCAGCTCCGCCGCCCGCCCCCGCCGGGCCACGGGCGGCAGGGGGAGCTGAGCGCTGATCGCTGAAGGCTGCGTATAATCCCCCCTCATGAACGACCACCACCTGCGCGTGTTCGACCGGATCTCGGACGCGGTCGGCGGCACGCCCATGGTCCGCCTCCACCGCTCGGTGGCCACCACCGGCTGCGAGGTGCTGGCCAAGCTCGAGTACCTGAACCCGATGGGCAGCGTCAAGGACCGCATCGCCCGCAACATGGTCCAGCGGGCCCTGGACGACGGCCGCCTCGAGCCGGGCGGCGTGCTGGTCGAGAGCTCGTCCGGCAACACCGCCATGGGCCTGGCGATGATGGCGATCCTGAACGGCCTCACCTGCCGGTTGGTGGTGCGGCGGCAGACCAGCACCGAGAAGCTCGACTGCCTGCGGGCGGTCGGCGTCGAGCTGGTGCTGGTCGACGGCAGCCTGCCGCCCGACGACCCCGACAGCTACAACCGGAAGGCGCGGGAGATCGCCCGGGCCAACCCCGACTTCTTCTTCCCCGACCAGCACAACAACCGCGAAAACAACGAGGCCCACTACCTGACCACCGGCCCCGAGATCTGGCGGCAGATGGAGGGGCGGGTCGACGCCCTGGTGTGCGGCGTCGGCACCGGCGGCACCATCTCCGGCGTCGCCCGCTACCTCAAGGAGCAGGACCCCGAGGTGCGAGTCGTCGGCGTCGACCCCGAAGGCTCGGTCTTCTTCGACTACTTCCACACCGGCACCCCCGGTCAGCCCCACCACTCCCTGCTCGAGGGGCTCGGCGACGAGGAGATCATCGGCTGCCCGGAGTGGGACCTGGTCGACGACCTGGTGCGGGTGACCGACCGCGACGCCTTCCTCGCCACCCGCGAGCTGGCCCGGACCGAGGCCATGCTGGTCGGCGGGTCGAGCGGCGCCGCCCTGTGCGGGGTGCGCCAGGTCGCCGCCAGCCTCAAGCCGCGCTTCGGCTACCGGCCCCGGGTCGCGACCATCTTCGCGGACTCCGGCGCCCGCTATCTGTCCAGCATCTACAGCGACGACTGGATGCGGCAGCACGGCTTCCTCGACTGAGCCGGGGCGCCCGCGTGACCGGCCCCGAGCCCGCCCCCGGCCCCGAGCCCGCCGCCGCGGGCGGGGAGGGGTGCGGGGGAGAGGCGGCGGGGCACGAGCCGCGGCCCGCCCTCGCCTTCTCCTTCTCCCGCCTCAAGACCTTCGACCAGTGCCCGCTGCGCTACCGCTACCGCTACCTCGACGGCCGGCGGGAGGCGTTCCGCTCGGTCGAGACCCTCGTCGGTCGCGCCACCCACCAGGTCCTGGAGTGGCTCTACCTCGAGCGCGACCGGGCGGGATCGCCCGACGCGCCGGCGATGCTGGAGGAGCTGGCGCGGGTGTGGCAGGGCTCGCGGACCGACGACGTGGCGGTGGTGCGGCGCGGCGAGAGCGTCGACGACGCCTACCGCCTGGCGCGCGAGATGCTCGACCGCTTTCACCGCCAGGTCTTCGCCTCGGACCGCAGCACCACGGTGGCGCTGGAGCAGCCGCTGCGGCGGCCGCTGTCGGCCGCGGTCGACTTCACCGGCGTCGCCGACCGCGTCGGCCGCACCGAGCGCGGGCGCCTGTTCGTGGTCGACTACAAGACCTCGCGCACGCCCGGGGACGCCTCCGACTTCTCGGAAGGGCTGCAGGCCAGCCTGTACGCCGCCTGCGCGCTGGAGCGCCACGGCGACGACGAGGCCCTCGCCGGCTACCACTACCTGCGCCACGGCTCCACCAGCTGGCGGTCGCTCGGGCGCGAGGCGGCCGCGCCCCTGCTCGAGCGCTTCCTGGCGATGGTCGAGCGGGTGCTGGTCGCAACTGACCACCCCCCGCGCCCCGGAGCCCTCTGCGCCTGGTGCGGCTTCAACCACCTCTGCCCGGCGGCCCGGGTCCCGGAGCACCTCTCCGGCGGCCTCGAGCTGGCGCGGCGGAGCGGGACGTAGGCGGCCCTCGGCCGGCAGCCGTCAGCTCTCGGCGTGCGGCTCCCCCCGCCCAGCCGGCCCTCGACGTGGGCTCGGGGCCGCCGGCAGCGGTCTCGAGCCCCCGCGACAACCCGCACTCGGCGCCCACGTATACTGCGCCGGGGCTCGCCACCGCCACCCCGGCCGCGGGCGTGGCGGCGGGGGCAGCTTGCGGCCAGCAGAGCGAGAGCCAGGAGTCACCGTGTCGCCGACCCCCACGCCCCGCCGCCGCCGGCCG